>DATEQL010000379.1:0-8673 GCA_035272665.1 Allostellaceae bacterium | reverse complement strand
CTTCGGTATCGGCCGAGATTTTAAGCGATACCGCGGCGGCGTTTTCGTCGAGCCGGTGTCGATGGCTGGTGCCGGGAATCGGAACGATATACGGCGCCCGCGACAACACCCACGCGAGCGCCAGCTGGGCCGGGGTGCATGTCTCCGTTGCTGCATGCCGCCTCAGCTCGTCGACCAGCTCAAGATTGCGGCGCAGATTGTCGCCCTGAAAGCGCGGCATGTTGCGCCGAGCATCGCCCGGACGCAGCGCCCCGATATCGGCAACTTTGCGCTGTCCCTGACACTTTCCTATAAAAGCTTGAGCGGGGATCAGGCTTGAGCCGGCGGCCAGCTATAAATCCGCTGGAGAGTTTCACCCATAAGTGCGGCTCGGTCGCTGTCCGAGATAGATCATCGCGCAGCGGACCGGCTGGCGCCGATCGGGTGCCGTCTTGTTGGCCTTCTTCGGGGCCGCGTCGGTGTGCTTCGAACCGGATGCTTCCCGCCTCGACTGGTTCAAGAAGCCTTTCCCCGGCCGGGGCATCTTCGAGTACTATCGCCGGCTCGCAGAGGAGGCCGAAGAGCGCCGCAAGCCGCAACCCGTCCAAACCACCTGGGCCGTCGGCTCGATGGAATGGCTCGTTGAGCAGAACAAATCCAAATGAACCACCGCTCCGGCGCCTCCCTATCCTTGTAGAAACCAAGGGCTAGGACGGGCAACAGAACTCAGCTTCGCCGCGGGACCCCGAGTTCGAATCCCCTGCGCTCCAGCAAAGAGTCGGCCACGAACCTCACGGGCAAAATCGAACCCGCTCTCGCCTGGAACCGAAGGTTCGAATCCAGCTCTCTCCTGCTAGACCACATGTCCGCCTGAGTACGCCGCCTTCCTTTTTGCGATTGCGGAGCTGAGCGTGAGTTACCTGCTGCTCGTGCAGAGCGCGAATTGGGCGTTTTACCGCGCGTGGCCGCCGGTCGGCACCGCGCCCGCGCCGCATCTGCGATCGCACCTGCCGCTGATCGGAGGATCGTGATCCGTCCGACGCGCGGTCAGCGGCACATCGCTCTGGCCCGACGACGATATGCGCGTCGGTGACGCGGTATTCGTCATTCAGCTACGTAACCTGACAATCCCTGGCGCGAGATGATCTCGGTAGCCTCAACCTTGACCGGGCAAAGAGGGGGGCATCCGCAGGAAATCGACGAAGCCGCGAAAACTCGGATTGTCATGCAGCGTGATCCACTCGGCGTGCACGAAGTTGTCCGGTAGCGGCTGCGGCGCGCGGGAGGCCCAGTCGAGATAGAGCCACTCGGCCACGACGAGGACTGAAAGAGCGGCGGCATAGCTGCGCGTTTGCGCCGCCTCGCGCATGATCGCCTTGAAGCCTATGGTCGGCTGCGTATCGGGATCGGCTGCGCGCCTGTCTTCGGTGACGCCGAGCGCTTCGAACGCCCGAAGGAAATAGTGTTTCCTCGGCCGACACCATGCCGATGAAGCGACCAAAGCGCAGCCTGGCCGCGAACGTGTCGGCGCTGGCAAGCGCCGCACCGAGCAGAACTAGGAAACTGTCGAGAAAGCGGTGGTCCTGAATGAGATAGCGCGCCATCACCGCATCGGGCACGGCTTCGGCGAATAGCTCATTCACAAAGAGATGCTGCGCAGCGTGCGACCAACCAGCCTCACTCGCGGCGCGCATGGTTTCGGTAAAGCGTTCGGGCACGACATCGGTCCCCGTCTAACCATTCGATTGTCAGGATAGCGACTCCGCCCGCGCATTTCACGGGTGCGCACGCATCTCGGCTGACCATGCGCACAAAGCTCTGGCGCCTATTTCAAGCCATTCGGGTACTGGTCGTACGAGAGGGACCGATGGTTCGAATCCGGCTTCCTCCACCGGCGAGTCATCAACGAACCTCAAGGCACCGCAAGGCCGTGGCGGGACACCATACCCGCCCAGCCGGATCACCTAACCGGAAGAGTGCTGATACCAGTAGCGAAAGGAGCGACATCATTTTTGCCGTAGGCGATGCCGGCGTCGTTCTTACCCTGGTTTAATTTTCATCAAAGTGCGAGACCGTTCGATCGTGGTATAATGTGGCAAAAGGCAGATCAGAGTATCTCACTATGGCTCAAACAGGTTCGCAAGATTTAGTATGGGCTCAGGGCTGGGGCGTGGTAAGACTAGTCCATGAAAAACTAGAGTTCGTCGCATTCTTCAATACTCGGGAGGACGCCGAAACCGCTATTGCTGAGGCGGGGACCGATTGTCAAGTATGCTGGTTAAGCTACAAAGACGGCCTGGGTTTTCCACCAGAAAAATAGCGAAGTAGGCCGCACTTGTGCGAAAGCGCCGCCACCCTCTGTCACCCCGCAACTCGTCGAGGCCAAATCAGGAGCGCCAGAACAATCGCCCAAACAATACCCCAGCCGACCCACGTGATGTTAGGGTGAGCCACCTGCCATTCGAGAATTTTATTATGAACGGCCATCAAGAATCTTGCCACTCTCTGTTTAGAGCCAATTTTCAGTCAAACCTGATGTCGGCCGCTCCATCACTCACCAGCCTAGAATAGCCTCGAACCCCCTGCGTGAGCATCCATACCGCCAGGCGTCTCTGCCGAGCCGCTTCCGTAGCAGGAACGGCGTTACTGCTACAAGCGAGGCGCGGCAGGCGGCTTTACGCCGTTCGGATTCGTCCATCACCCTGGCGCCTTTATGCTCGGCTTATCTTGTGCGTCGGCGACCGCGAGGCGCGCGCCGATTGTCAGTGCGGCGAGCTGATAGACCGCATTGCGGCCAGCACGCCAGTCCGCAAGCTCCTCTTGGTCGAGCTGCTCGGGCATACGCGGCTGCCATTCACCGGATACCGGCCGGATCACCGCGCCTGGGTCGAGCTGGCCGCAATCGACGCGCATCGTGCAGCTGAAGTGGCGTCCGACCTCGAACGTCGACACGATGATGGTGTTGCGCGCGAGGCGCGGCGGGACCGGTTCGAAATATGTGACTTTGCGGGGCGGGGTGCGGCGGGCCATTCCGTTCCTCCTCGTTCGGTCAGGTGGAATTCTATGCGGACAAAACGGCAAAACGGTCCTGCCGGCACGTGTATTGCCTGGCGGCCAAGGGGGGCTCCCGCCCCCCTTCGGCTCGACATCCAACGGGAAAAGAGAAAGCGCCACGTGGGGGGACATCACGCTTTCGGGGTTGAGAGCACAACGTGGCTCGGTTGAGGGCCATACTTCCGCAGGGTCGCGGAAACTGCGACCCTTGTTTCCGCGCCCCGCCTCGATGCGCCAATGCTGGTGGCGTATGGCGCCAAAGACGAGATTGTGCCAAAAGCCTCGGTCTGACGCTTTGTCGACGCGCTGCCGCCCGAGCCGCAACGCCGACGACGGTTCGCCTGGTATGAGGACGGGTGTCACATGCTGCTCCGCGATCTCCAAGGCCCAGTCGTCGCCGCCGATGTCGCGACCTGGGCGCTCGCACCCCGGTCGCCGCTACCCTCCGGAGCCGACCGCGAGGCAGAGGAGGCCTTCGCGCACAGCGCCAGCCAGGCATCAGTCGACGGACGCTGAATAGTGCATCCGGTAATCGTCCTCCAGCTCTTGGCCTTGTTGGTTTTGGCCAACGGTACGCCGGTCGTGGCCAAGAAGATCCTCGGCAACCGGCTTTCCTATCCTCTCGACGGCAATGTCGGATTTCTCGACGGCCGACCGCTTTTCGGCCGCTCGAAGACGATCCGCGGGGTCGTTCTCGGCGTCCTGGCGGCGGTGGCAGGCGCTCCGCTGATCGGGCTCGGACCGGAAGTCGGGGTTTTGGTCGGCAGCCTGGCGATGGCCGGCGACCTCGTTTCCAGCTTTGTGAAGCGCCGCATGGATTTGCCGCCGAGCAGCCGGGCGAGCGGCCTCGATCAGGTGCCGGAATCGCTGCTACCGCTACTCGTCTGCCGCGATCCGCTGTCGTTGACGATTGCCGATATCGTCGCCTGTGTGGTGATTTTTTCTATCGGCGATATAATATTTTCTCGGGTTCTCTACGCGGTTCGTCTGCGCGATCGTCCGTATTAGCGGCGCCGCAGCGCAGATGATGCAGGGCAATTTCCGGCGGGCAGTTGATGCGGACGGGGACGATGCACGACCCGACCCCGACCGAGGTATACCCGACCATGGCGTGATACCTCCACAGCCCCGATCCCATCCGCCGCGGCAGCTTCGCGTCGAGGGTGATCGGGATGGCGCCGGGCAGGCAGATCTGGCCGCCATGCGTGTGCCCGCTCAACAGTAGATCGAAATCGGCGTGCGCCGCCTGGCGATAGATCTCGGGCGTATGCGACAGCAGGATCGAAAACCCGTCACCGGGAAGCTGTGCGACGGCTTTCTCGATGTTGTCGACCCGGTAGTAGTGCGCGTCGTCGATGCCGACGAGATGGATGCGCTCGTCGCCGCGCACGAAGGCTTCAGCCTCGTTGAGGAGCATGCGAATCCCCATCTCCTCCAATCCAGGGACCATGCGGATCGTGTCGTGGTTGCCGAGCACGCCGAAGATCGGCCCCGCGATTTGTGCGCACACCCGCGCCAATCCTTCGAGGGTCGCGTCGAACGGCCCGAATGTCTTTCCCCGATAGTCGCCGGTCAACACACAAAGGTCGTAGGTCAAGCCCGGGAGCAGCTCGATGAGGCGCTGCATCGTCCCTTCGTTCATGTCGACGTGCAGGTCGCTGATCTGCAGGATTGTGAAGCCATCGAACGCGGCCGGCAGCCCGGGCATTATGATGTCGTAATGCCGGATCTGAATGCGTTCGGCGTTTTTCCTTGCCCGCCAATACAGCCCGGTCAACTTTAGGGCATTGCGGATTATCGCCGGGCTGTAATACCAGTTTTCCGGGTGAAAATAGTTGAGACCCTCGCCAAACACTCGGGCTTCGTGGTCGTCCTCGATGCCGATGCGCTGCTTCGCATGAAGTCGGCCGAGGCGCCGCTCCAAGTGTTCGACAATGTCCTCGTTCATAAAAGCACTAAAATGCGATGGCGGAGCGGCGGATAGTCACCGATTACCCCGCTGCCGCCAAGCCTCCGTTCGCAAACCCCGCCCCGCATTGTCGCGCCGGACGTCGAAGCGATCGGGATGCGGGAACTGTCGCGGATCACGATTGGCGGCGCCATAAAAGACGATCGCGCGCGAGCCTTCTGGCAGCGAGACGCCGGGAGGCGCTTCGCCAAAAAGCAGCGGCGGCGCTCGTGGCGGGGTATTCGGTGATCATCGATGCCGTATCCCTGAAGCCCGAGGAACGCCGATCTTTCGCCGCAGTAGCCGAGGCCGCCGCCGTCCCCTTTTCGGGTCTATGGCTCGCCGCTCCAGCATCGACGATGGACGCTCGCCTTCGCGCGCGCCATGACGACGCCTCCGATGCATCTCCCGAAGTCCTCGCGCAACAGCTCCAGCAGTATGCCGACCCGGTCGACTGGCTTATTATCGATGCCGGCACAGGGCCGGAAGGCTGCCTGGCCTCCGCTCGACCCGTTGATCTCGGTCATAGCCTGATCGTCCTCGAGCGCGAGACTACCACGCCGGGCCGGCCGATACGATACGGGACAGACAGCTACGCAGCTACGGAATACATCCCCAAGACAGACCCGGTAGCGGAGGGAAAGGGATTCGAACCGCTGATCGCTCGTAAAATGAGACGAGGTTCTCCGGGTGACCTGTTATTGCGGGAGAGGGACCGAGGGTTCGAATCCCTCTTCCTCCACCGGCGAGTCTGCGAACTTTAGTCCCTCTCGCGTTCGACCCGAGTACCGTCCTCCCCCCGTTCATCGCCCCGACTGGGTGCCGAGGAATTACGAACTGGGCCAGGTACATTCGGCTCATCGACCGCTTCTTGCCGCCGATCAGGATATTGCACCCATTACCCTGTCACCGCTTCGACGCCAGAACCCGAGGGAGGAGCCCGGTGCGTTAGCAGCGCACGCCGGGATCTGTGCGGGGGGCGGCCGGCGACGGTCGTCCCTACCGCGACCTCTGGTGGCCGTCCAAGGGCGCGCCCGGCTCGCCGGTGATCTGCTGAGAAGATTGTCGGCGGCAACTCTCGCGCAATTCGCGCAGCAAGAATGCGCCGACCCGCCGCGCAAGCCCGGCGGGTGCACGGGTTGCCTCCGGTCGAGGAGCTCATGGCGCAGCGCTGAAAGGGTATCGACGGATACAAGTGATGCTCGGCATGGTAGGGGCGGGCGCCCGTGGTGACCTCTGCGAAATCCTCGAGGAACGTTATGGCCGACGCTCGACCATTCTCACCAGCCAGATCCCCGTCGATAAATGGCTCGCCTTTATCGGCGACCCGACTTATGCCGACGCCATCCTCGACCGCCTTGTACACAACCATAATATTGAAAATCTCACCAAACTGCCTTCGAGGCAAGATCATTATCAGAAAAGAGGTCTCAAAAGGTTTTTTGCCAATTACGAAATTTTATTCGCGATCAGTTGATGGTCATCCCATATATTATTTTCAACAATTCAGAACAGGATGCCAATCATGGGTATCTCGATGAGTAGTCCTACGAGCGGGTTCAGGAAATGGTCAGAGGCGCATGATCCGAAGATCCCCGATGCTCGCGCCGTAGCAGGCGACGCTGCCGTCATCCCGGTTCCGGCGCTCGATC
Organism: Allostellaceae bacterium; assembly: GCA_035272665.1. Taxonomy (GTDB): domain Bacteria; phylum Pseudomonadota; class Alphaproteobacteria; order ATCC43930; family CGMCC-115725; genus AP-15. The sequence continues at coordinate 2,040 of DATEQL010000379.1, read as the reverse complement.
AACCCATCAAGACGCCAGAGGAACAGCCGCATCGTCCGTGGCGCGTGCCGGGTGCCGGTACGCTCTAAGGCGAACTCCGGAGACCGGCCGCGTGACCTCATTGCCGGCTCCGGCACGGCCTCGAGGGTACAACCCCGACAAGGGATTCGGCTTCGTACAGCTTGCCGATGGGTCCGGCGATGCCTTCCTGCATGTGAGTGTGGTCGAGCGCAGCGGCCACGATAGCGTACCGCCGGGCGCGACGCTCGAGGTCCGCGCCGGTCCGGGGAGGGGCCACAGGTAAGCGAAATCCTGAGTGTCGACAGCAGCACCGCGCAGCAAGGGTCGCCCAGACGCGTACGACCGGCGCGAGACCTATGTATCCGCCGGCCGACCGAGCCGCCGTCGAGGAGTCCGGCACGGTCAAGTGGTACAACGCCATGAAGGGGTTTGGCTTCATCGCTTCAGATCGGGGCGGCAAGGATATCTTTGTGCACGCTTCGGCGCTGGACCGCGCGGGGATCGCGGGCTTGACTGAGGGCCAGCGAGTCGCCGTCGACGTAATCGATGGTAGGAAGGGTCCAGAGGCGGCCGGTTTACGCCTGATCTAAAAGCGGTAGATTCTCTTTCCGGGAGACCCGCCAGCGCACGTTCTCTTAATGCGTCCCTAAGTCCTGTCCGAGGGCCAAACGCTTCCGCCTGTCTACGAGTTGGCCTCGGTGTCGCTCTAGGGAGGCGAGCGCTCAGACGCAAGGCTGACGGAAGTATCGGCTGCCGGGCTCGGGCGGTCCCCGTCGGTGAAGGCCAGTGCGACGGAATTTTCCAGTGAGGTGTCAACATGTCCGGTACACAGCGATTGCCCGGCGGCGAGCGGCGCAAGGCAAGTCAACGGCACGCTCGGCCCGCGGCACCTTTGCAACCCCTGATTAGCCGCCTTTGGCGTCCTGGGGAGCGGGTGCGCTGGCAGGACCGCATTGGTGTTTTCCGTCGCGATGTTGGTGACAGTGAACACGCCGAAATCGTGATCTCAGATCGAATCTACCGAGTGCGTGTCGGGGACCTTGCCTGAGGGCTCGGCAGGAGAGCAGCGGGAGTTTGACTCTCGGATTTTCCAAGAACCCCCGAGGTCGAATAGGCACCTCGGGGTCATCGATCTGCGACGAATGGATGGCCCTGGGAGAGGGTCGGCAGGGGCGGATCGCGGAGGGCTAAGGCGCACTCGTCGAGCATCTCGTTTCCGAAGGTCGCAGGCACGGCGCGGCATCCATCTCGGTACTGCCGTGACGGCCATCGACGAGATCCGCGGACGGATTGCCGCACGATGCCGCGATCCTTACCGTGCCATCCCGCTCCTGTCCGAGGGCAAGGACCCCAAGGCGATGAACGACCGCTTTTGAGCCGTTATCCATCTGCGCCCTCGGAGTCATGGCTTTCTCTCGGCATCAGAAAGGTGGACGAAATGGGTTCTTGGCTGGTTCCCCCGATTGTCATTCCAGTTCTGATCGTGATCATGTTCGTTGTGTACGGGCTTTATCGCGCGTATTTGTGAAGGGCTCTAATCCGCCAGGTGCCGGAAGTCCACCCGCCCGCGGGATGGTCCCTCTCTGCCCGGTCAAGGTTGAGACCGGCGAGCTCATCTCGCGCCAGGGATGGTTAGGTTACGTCGCCGGATGACGAATACCGCGTCACCGACGCGTATCGTCGCCGCGGCCGGAGTGATGTGCCACTGACCGCACGTCGGGCGGGTCACGATCCTCCGATCAGCGGCAGTTGCGCTCGGATCGTAGGCGCGGGTGCGGCGGCGACCGGCCGCCACAGGCGGTAAAACGTCCATTTCGCGCCCTGTGTCTGATGCCGTCGTTCGCGCCCAATACCGCCGCGCGCAACCAGCCGACATGCCCCGGGCGATGCCGTTCCCGATGGCGTACCGGCATTCTTGATGCCTCTTTAGCTGGGAGGGAATGATCGTGCACTGGGGCGGCGGCTTGACCCTTCAAGAGGGAACCGCTGGGCGCCGAGCACCGGCACTCATTGATTTAAATCAAAAGCTCGCTGCCAGCG
>DATEQL010000378.1:0-3175 GCA_035272665.1 Allostellaceae bacterium | reverse complement strand
CCCGGATGATCGACGGCAAGCGAGCCCGATCCGCCGGCGTGACATCGATGATTATTCCCTGGCGCATGCCGCACAGTCGCACAGCCGGCGTCCCGAGAAAACTCTAATTTGGACTCTTCCGTCAGGTGTAATCGACTAGCGTGCCAATCTGGAGGTTGGCCGCGTCGCCGGTTGCTGCGCATTTGAATTATCTCCAAGATGACGACGTGATGGACATCATCGCCTGCGGAATGACCGGCTCGACGATCAACCGCTGCACGCAGTAGCCGTGCAAGATACTCGAGCTCGAGCGCTTCCGCGTCAGGAAGCCCGCAGCCAGCGCCGAAGACCATGGTCTTACTCGTCTCGCGTCAGGCGGAGCGTGGAGATTTAAAATGCTGTCGCCGGCATTAGGTCGTAGAGGTTACCCGCGTTCTCGCACAGGATCTTGCGGCGCACAGCGGTGCCGAGCGCTCGCGAGGAGAGGGAACTGGAACCGACCCCCTCCCTAACCCTCCCCCGCTCGCGGGTCGCTCGCGGGGGAGGGAGGGGTAGGGGCCACTCGGGTCAGGGGGCATACCGCGGCTCCGATCCGCTAGGCGTCACGGGCGCCCAACTCTTGGTCGAGCGCGGGTGGCACTGTGCTCCGCCGGTTTTGCTCCCGGATTACTCGGCGGCGGCGCGAAGCGCCGGTTCGGCGAGCACCGCGGCGGCTTCCCTGGCGACGACCGTGCCGTCAAAGAACCGCGGGTTCTGCGTACCCCATAGCCGCACCGCATTGGCGAAGGTGAAATCGTGGAAGTTGTCCTCGGTGATCAGGCCGTCCTCGACCAGCTCGTAGGCTTCCGGCAACGGGTCGCGCATGTCGACGACATCGAAATGCCCGATGTCGGAGCTGTAGATCGCGTTGAGCTGCGCCTCAAAGGGGTTGGCGCGGCTGAAGGCACAGACGTTCATCCGGTCGTCCGCCTCGCAGCCGAAGTAATAGGGCTTGGCATAGAGGTCGAGCCAATCCTCCTTGCGGGTGATCTCGCAGGCGGCGAAATCGTCGAGCTCTGCGCGCCCGCCGGTCAAATGAGCCTCGGGATTGGGATAGCCCTCGCGCACCCGCAGAGCCTCGGCCATGTCGTCGTAGCCGTGTTTGACGACCAGATCCATCAGCAGCTTGCGGTCGAGCTTTGCCGGGTCCATCCGCTCGAGCGCCTTGGCGTTGCGCCGTTCCCAATGCTCGATCAAGTCACCGAACAACTGGGCGCCCCAGCCCGCACCCCCTTCGAGGAAGGCGAAGCGCAGCTGTGGGAAGCGTCGGGTCACGCCGCCGAGGAAAATCGCCTTGGCGACGGCATGGCCGGCGGCGGCGAAATGGCCGATGTGATTGTAGACAAAGTTGGTCGGCGACAGGCGCAATCCCTGGCTGCTGCTGCCGCTGTGGAAGGTCGGCGCAATGCCGAGCTCGACGCATTTCGCCCAGACCGGGTCGTAGTCATAGGGGCTGTCGATGCCGAGCACGTCGTACCACACCGTGAAGCGGCGCGATTCGTCATCCTGCGCTGCCGCAGAGGGGACGGGCCGCGGCAGGTTGCTGCCGAACATCCCGACCTTCGAGCCGAGTTGCTTGGTGACGAATTCGAGCTCTTCGATCGCTTCCTCCGGTGTGTGCATCGGGATGACCGCCGCCGGGGTCATGCGGTTGCTGAAACCGCGGAAATAATCGGCCGAGACGATGTTGTAGGCGCGGATCACGGCGCGCCGCGTCTCGTCGTCCTTGATGCGCGGCAGGCCCAGCCCGGCCGTCGGATAGATCACGGCGAAGTCGCTACCGATCTCGTCGAGACGCTCGTAGAGCAGCTTCGGCATCATCGCGGTCGCCCGGTCTAGGGTGTTTTCGCCCTGGCGGTTCCAGAAATTGGGCTGCGCGATACGCCGCTCGGTCCGCTCGGCCGGGGTCATCTTCAGCCCCTCGCCGGCGCCCCGCGGCGCGAGAAAGCCGTCGGCAGCCCTGTCGCCGCCGACCTTGCGCATCTTCTCGGCGAAGACCGGCGGGAACTCCACCCAATGGCCGTCGCCGTCGATAATCGGATGCTTAACCTTTGCGTGGACCTGCGCGGGGCTCAGATGACCGTTGCCGCTCATGTTCTTCTCCTAAAAGGATGGGCGATCGAACCTCGTCCGATGTTGCGGTGAAAAGCGTGGGCCCCGCCTCGGAACCAAGTCAAATGCAGCCTCGGCATGGCGGTGCGGTACGGCAAGCGCGGCTCGGGGACATCAATCACTTCGAGCCCCGCGGCCGATCGTTGGCAAAATGACCGCCCTTATCATATGAGCATAGGCTGCCGGCGCAGCGGGACCGCTTGCGACAATGGCCCCGTATGCCGGCAACCGCTGGCGGCGGTGCGCTCGGATTGGATAGCGGTTGAGCGCGAGCGCGGCATCTCGGTTTCCTCGGCGGTGATGAGCCTTTGAGCATCAGGGGCTCGCCTTCGACCTCTTAGACACGTCGGACCATCAGGACACCTATCGCACCCTGACCCCGGTCGACAGTGCTATAACGGTGCTCGACGCCGCCACGGGCATCGAGGAGCAGACCCGCAAACTCTTCGAGGTCTGCCGGCTGCGCGACGTACCGATCATCACCTTCGTCAACAAGCACGACCGCGAGGGCCGCGACCGTTCGACCTGTTGGACGAGATCGAGCAGTCTCTGGCACTCGACGTCGGCCCTGCGAGCTGGCCTATCGGCATGGGGCGCGACTTTCTCGGCACCTACGATTTGTTCGCCGATGCCCTCTTTATCGTTCGAGCGCGGAGTCCACGACCCAGTCACCTAGCCGGTCCGGTGCAGCGGTCTCGATGACCCGAAACTGCTGCGGCTGCTGCCGAAAGCCGCACTCGCCAAGTTGCGCGAGGACGTCGAGATGGCGAAGAGGCTGTGCCCGCCCCTCCGACGGGGCATCACGCCGGGGCCATCTCGAATGTCATCGTCAGAGATGCACCGTCCAGCCTATTTAAACAGCTTCAATTGTAGTTCACATAGAGCTGATCGGCGAAGGCGCCGCGCTTGAGAAGATGGCCCGGACGGCCAGGTGCGCGCCGCAGTCCGGGCCGCTTCAGAAGCGGCTTAAGCATCGACGGCAGCAGCGCCTGGTTTATGTGGATCCCGAAGCAGGTGTGCAGGCCGTAGCCGAAATGCATGTATT
>DATEQL010000377.1:0-2998 GCA_035272665.1 Allostellaceae bacterium | reverse complement strand
ATGCGCCGGCCCGGCCAATGGCAGAAGCACATGGCCCAGGTCGATGCGACCACCGCAAAGGGCATCCGCGCCTTCCCGATGTGCACGCCGAACCGCATCACCGATTACTTCACGATGCGCAACACCCAGACCTTCCGCGGCTTGCCGGTCTGGCACCCGATCTGCCTCTCCTCGCCCGAGAAGCAACTGAAGGCCTACGCCGATCCCGAGGTGCGCAAGAAGCTCCACGAGGAAGCAGTCGAATTCAAGGGCGGACCGGCGATCGGTATTTGCAGCACCTGGTGGGACTACATGGTGGTCCAGACCGCGGTGCTGGACAAGAACAAGTGGATGGAGGGCAAGACCCTCGGTGAGGTCGCCAAGACCCAGGACAAGGGCATCATCGACTGCCTGTGTGACTTGACGATCGAGGAGAACCTCGACACCGAATGGCTGCACGGTGAGAACAACGTCGATGACGAGGCCGTCGCTAAGATCCTGACCTACCCGAACGCGATCATCGGCTTGTCGGACGGCGGCGCGCATGTGCAGTTCCAGAGCGGTTTCGGGTTCTCGACCCGGCTGCTCTCCGAGTGGGTGCGCGAGAAGAAGATCATGTCGTTGGAACAGGCGGTGCGGCGGCTGACTTTCGAATCGGCCTCGATCTTTGGCCTCTATGACCGCGGCATGCTTAGGCCCGGCATGGTCGCCGACATCGTGATCTTCGATCCCGATACGGTGAAGCCACTGCCGCTGGAGGTATTGCACGACTTCCCGACCGGCGCCAAGCGCATCAAGGAGCCGGCCCAAGGCATCGTGGCGACGGTCGTCAACGGCGAGGTGCTTCTGGAAGACGGCAAGCACACCGGGGCGCTCCCCGGGCGCGTCCTCCGTAACACCTACTACCACGCCAATCACGGCTGACACCTAGCCCCTCACCCCTGCCCTCTCTCCGGGAACGGGGACTTGCGAAGCGGGAGGGTGAGGGGGCGGCAGGCGTGTCACATCTTTGCTTCGACGCAAGGTTGGCCGCGAAGCACAGACATGGCCCGGGACGGCCGCCGTCAGTGGAGTGTCATTGCCCCCGGCGCGTCTTCTCTCACTCTACGGACCGGTCCGGGATATTGCGCCACCAGCGGATCGGCGGTCAGCAACGTGATGCCCTCGACCATCGACTGCGCAAGGAGGATGCGGTCGAACGGGTCCTTGTGTATTGGCGGCAAACTGTCGAGGGCGACGGCGTGCTCACTGGTAATCGGCAGCTCGGCATAGCCATTATCCAAGAGACCACGGCGCAGAAGCCGGGCGTTTACCCCAAAATCGCGCCGGCCGAGACCATGCTTGATCGCGACCTCCCACAAGCTGGCCGAACTGAAGATCGGCTCGTTCTGCGGATCATCGAGTAAGCTGCGCGCGGCGGCCGGCAACCGATCGGGGGTGCCCGCCGCCCACAGCAGCAATTGCGTGTCCAGCAAGAGCTTCATCGACCGCCGCCGAAGAGCTCCTCAATCTCTACGCTGCCCATCCGGTCGAAATCGTCGGGCACTGTGATCTGTCCGGCCATGAACCCCAAGCGGCGAACTTGCCTTGCCGTCGGCGTGTCCAACGCCGTGACCTTGACCAGCGGTTTGCCCGCCTTGGCGATGACGAACGGCTCGCCCTTCGCGGCGCGCTCGACCAATCTCGACAGATGAGTCTTGGCTTCGTGGATATTGACGGTCAGCATGTGACGACCCCGATAGACTAAGTTTTGTTAGTTTAGTCGATATGAAGCATCGCGACAAGTTGTGGTCGACGAGCCAGCGCCAGCCGGTTACAAGCCGGCGATGAATTGGCTCACCAATTTCGTCTTGCCGAAGATCCGCGCAGTCGTCGCCAAGAAGGCCGTGCCGGAGAATCTGTGGACGAAATGCCCGGGTTGCGAGCAGATGCTGTTTTATCGCGAGCTCGAAGCCAATCTCCACGTCTGCCGCAATTGCGGTCATCACCTACGGATCGGCGCTGAGCAGCGCCTCAAACTCGTCTTCGATGACGGCACCTTTACGCGGATCGAGCTGCCAAAGGCGATCATCGACCCGCTCCACTTCCGCGACCGCACGCGTTACACCGACCGGCTCAAGGAAGGACAAGCGGCATTCGGCTCCGGCAGCGATGCGGTCGTCGTCGCCCACGGACAGATCGGCGGCTTTCCCGCTGTCGTGGTGGCCTTCGAGTTCCGGTTCATGGGCGGATCGATGGGGATTGCCGTCGGCGAGGCGGTGCTCGCCGCCGCCAACCTCGCCGTGCTGCAAGAGGCGGCATTGATTGTCGTTCCGGCTTCCGGTGGTGCCCGCATGCAGGAGGGTGTGCTGTCGTTGATGCAGATGCCGCGCACGATCATCGCCGCCGATATGGTCAAGGGCGCAGGTCTCCCCTACATCGTCCTGTTGACCGATCCGACCACGGGCGGGGTCTCGGCGTCGTTCGCGATGGTCGGCGACATCACCCTCGCCGAGCCCGGCGCCGTGGTGGGCTTTGCCGGTGCCCGGGTCATCGAGGAGACGATCCACGAAAAACTGCCGGAGGGGTTTCAGCGCGCCGAATACCTGTTCGACCACGGCATGGTCGACCTCGTGGTCCCTCGCGCTGAGCTGCGCGCCACGCTCGGCCGCATCCTCGGGCTTCTGCGCGATCCTCAACCGCAGGGCGCCGTCGCGTTGGTGAACCCGGAGGCTCCGTGACCGCAGAGACGAGCGATCGGGTTCTCGAGCGGCTCGGCCGCCTGCATCCGAAGCTGATCGACCTGTCGCTCGGCCGCATCGAGCGGCTGCTCGCCGCACTCGGCAACCCGCAAGACCGGCTCCCGCCAGTCGTGCACGTGGCCGGCACCAAGGGCAAAGGGTCGACGGTGGCAATAATGCGCGCATGTTTCGAAGCGGCCGGCTACCGCGCGCATGTCTATACCTCGCCCCATCTCGTGCGCTTTCACGAGCGCATTCGCGTCGCGGGGCAACTGATCGACGAGGAGGCGTTGATCGCC
>DATEQL010000376.1:0-2150 GCA_035272665.1 Allostellaceae bacterium | reverse complement strand
GGATCGGCCGGTCTCCCACAACTCGCGCATGATGGCGACGTATTCGGCGCAGTAATCGTAGCGGCGTCGATAATGCTCCGCTCCCGGCCAGATCCCCATTTGCGTGTATTCGCGACGCTGCCAACCGGAGATGATGTTGATGCCGAACCGGCCGTGCGAGATCGAATCTATGGTGACCGCCATGCGCGCGGTTATCGGCGGGGGCATGGTCAATACAGCGCAGGTGGCGAACAGCTGAATGCGGCTCGTCACCGATCCCAGCCCCGCCATTAGGGTGAAGGATTCCAGATTGTAGTCCCAGAACTGGGACGGGCCGCCGAACCCGTGCAGTTTGATCATTGACAGCGCAAAGTCGAAGCCGAAGCGTTCGGCCTTTTGCACGACCTCGCGGTTGAGGTCGAAGGTAGGCACGTATTGCGGCGAGGTCGTCGAGATCAACCAGCCGTTGTTGCCGATCGGAATAAAGACACCCAGTTCCATGGGTCCTCCGCCCTTGCCCCAGCGTCGAATGGCTCCGGCATCTCCCCACGGCTCGTCATTTGTGCTGCTCTCTGCAACGGGGATGCCAACGATGATGTCGCTCGGGGGAAGGTCAGTAATTCCGGTGCAATTCTGCTTGTCGTGCCTAAGGCCCGTGCAGTTGCCCGATTGGGCGTCACTGACCGGATTTCGCGTCAAGCGAGCACGCACATGTGCATCTGGCACGTTGGATGCAGCGATATCGGCGCCTCATTAGAGGTCGCGATGATCGCCCGTTCCGCCCCGTCTATCGTCCCCCGCAACATTCTCGACCGAGCTGGCCTTGCCTCCGCACAGTAGTGTATCAATCGTGTGGCGGGATCCGTCTGCACCGCTGGCGGCGCCTGCTGGTGGCGCTCGGAGATAGGTCGTCAGTGTCGCACCTCACTTGGCGCGGCCAACACCCCCGGGCAGGCAGCGAGGCCAATCGGCCCGTCAGCGAGCTTGCCGGTGAGGGTGTGCGATCCGCTGACTCTTCGCGTAGCAATTTCAACCCTGGGCCTTCAGCCCACGGGCTTGCCCCGTGGGCGCCCGCAAGCCGGAGGACAACATTGCTGTCGTCTCACCGAGAGCAGCACCGTCTGGGTCTTAATCCGGCGCCGAATTCCCTATGAGCTCAATCGCGTTGGCGGTGCACGCGCCTTTCCATTTGGCGGCGGCAATCGGGGGAAAGTGAGGTGATCGGCCGACAACCAGCCTCCTCAATGCTGCCTGCTAACGCCTTGCATCTGAGCCACCATTTGGGAGGGAGAAATGGCGACGCCGCTCGATCTTCCGCGGGCGTGGCGGCATAGATTATGTCGATGTAATTCGCCGAAGCGTCCTCGGCGGTTGGCGCTGTCAAGGCCGCTCGCGACGCGTGGCTTTCTCAACTCAAGGTGCTGCGGCGGGGGCGGCTATGATCTCCCGGTTAGATCAACAGCTAGGCGCGCGCCCTATTCCGCCGCTTGGGCAAGCGGTCGTACCGCGGCGCGCATCTGCATTTCATAGGCGTCGCGCCAGGCGATCTTGGCGTCGACGAGGAAATCGCCGCTGCGCACGGCGGTGTAGATCCCCGGATTATCGACGCAGGGCGGAACGGTCTCGTCCTTGGCGAGTGCCCGGGCGGCGCGCAGAAGGCGGCGGCGGGTGCGGGCGATCATCAAATCGCTCGGCGCCAGATTTTCGAAGCCGTGGTCGGTGATCCCGCCCATGCTCTCGGTCACCGCCTGATCTTGCGCTTGGATGCCGGTAATGCCGGTATAGATGCCACCGTTCCGCTGCGCCTCCCGGTCGACCAGCCAGTCATTGGCTGAATTGCCCGCGAGCCGCCAGCGGCCGTACCAGTCGGTCGTGTTCGGCACAAAGTCCATCGTAAGCTTGGAGCCGGGAAGCCCCCGGGTGTTGCTCAGCGCGGCGCGCTCCGGCGGCAGGTTTTTCCAGGAAAGGCTGACAAACATCGTGTGGGTGTCGTCCATCGGGACCCAGGCGCGGCTATTGACGCGATCTAACGCTCCCTGAGGGGTCTGGGTCCAGAAGGGAAAGAGGAAATTGGCAAAGCGCCAATAGGTCTGGTTCGCTTCGGCCGGACGGTAGGCGGCGTACATCGTGCCCCAATCGGTGTCGGTGACGTGATATTCGGGGGCTCGGTT
>DATEQL010000375.1:0-2918 GCA_035272665.1 Allostellaceae bacterium | reverse complement strand
AAATGCTGCAACTCTCGAACCTCGAGCTGACCGACTTCATCGATAGCGAGATCCAACAGAACCCGTTGCTGGAGCGGCGCGAGCAGGGGCTCGGGGAAACTGCGCGCGACGCCGCCGGAGAGAGGCCGTCGCCTGCGGCTGGACCGGAGGTGCTCACGGGCGACCCCACACCCGACGCGGTCGAGCATTGGCAACCCGAATGGGAGGACGGTGACCGCCCACTCGATTTTGGCGGAGAACCCCAGCCGTGGCACGGTCGCATCGCAGCATTCGATGCAGACGGCCGTCCCGGTCTCGACCAGACCGCGAACCGGCCGCGCACCCTACGCGAGCATCTGCTCGAGCAGATTGGGACCGACCTCGGTGACCAGGGCGACCGCGTGATCGCGCTGCATCTTCTGGATCTGCTCGACGAGGCTGGTTACCTTCGCGTTGGGCTCGACGCGGTTGCGCTGTTACTTGGTTGCGATATCGACCGGGTCGAGACCGTTTTGGCCCGCCTCCAGCAATTCGACCCGGCTGGCGTTTTTGCTCGCGACCTCAAGGAATGCTTGGCTCTGCAGCTACGCGACCGGAACCGGTTCGATCCGGCGATCCAGGCCTTGCTCGACCACCTACCGTTGCTTGCAGCCCGCAATATCGCCGCACTAATCCGAGTATGCCGCGTCGATGCTGCGGATGTGGCCGATATGATCGCCGAGATCAAATCGCTCGATCCCCGGCCGGGGCTGGCCTTCGATCCGCCGCTCGCACAGCCAGTCGTGCCCGATATCCTGATGCGAGCGCAGCCCGAGGGCGGCTGGATCGTGGAACTCAACGCAGAAACCCTTCCCCGCGTCCTCGTCAACAACAGGTATTACGCCCGGGTGCGTCAATCGACGCGCAGCAAGGCTGAGAAGGATTACCTGACCGAGCGGTTGCACGCGGCGAATTGGCTGGTCAAATCGCTGCACCAACGCGCTACCACTATTCTCAAGGTCGCCGCCGAGATTGTGCGTCAGCAGGAAGCCTTCTTTCGTCACGGCGTGCCATCGTTGCGACCGCTGATCCTGCGCGACATCGCCGACGCGATCCGCATGCACGAGAGCACGATAAGCAGGGTGACCAGCAACAAGTACATGGCCACGCCACGTGGTCTTTATGAGCTCAAATACTTCTTTACTTCTGCGATCCCTGCTTCAGGCGGAAGCGGCGCCCATTCGGCGGAAGCAGTCCGCTATCGTATACGCGCGTTGATCGACCGCGAATCCCCAGACGGCACGCTCTCCGACGAGAGCATCGTCGAACTGCTGCAGCACGAAGGCGTCGACATTGCCCGCCGCACGGTTGCGAAATACCGCGAGTCGATGCGCATCCCCTCTTCGGTGCAACGCCGCCGGGAGAAGCTCCTCGCACTTTGAAGGGAGCGATGGCATAGTGGCAGCCGCCGCTTGACGAGAAAACGGGGGATGCATATCGTATTAAACTTGACCGCTTGTCCGCGCGTTCCCACCTTCGATCCCCGGGGCCTTGATCTCATCCCAGCTTCGGCGGGAAGAGGTAATCGAATCCATGCAACTGACCGTCACGGGCAAGCAGATCGACACCGGTGGTGCGGTGCGCCGGTATGTTGAAACGAGTCTCGGGTCGATCCTCGGGAAATATTTTAAGACCGCGATCGAAGCTCACGTGGTCTTCTCGAAAGAGGCTCATCTGAGCCGGGTCGAGGTTTCCGTCCATATCGGGCGTGGGATTGTAGTTAATGCGGGCGCGGCGGCCGCCGCGCCTTTTGCGGCCTTTGATACCGCGGCCGAGCGGATTGCCAAACAGATGCGCCGCTACAAACGTCGCTTACGCGACCACCACGCAAAGGCGCGCGAATTCTCCGAGTCGGACGAGCGCGCTAGGGACTATGTTTTAGCGCCGTTCGCCGAAGAGGCGGAGGAGGATGGCGGTGGTGGACCAGCGGTCGTTGCCGAGATGAGCACCAACCTGCCAAACCTGACCGTTGGCGAGGCCGTGATGCGGATGGATCTCGCGGATGCGCCGGTGTTGCTGTTCCGCAACCGCTCACATGGCGAGCTCAACCTGGTCTATCGGCGGACGGACGGCAATATCGGGTGGATCGATCCGGAACTCGACCCTGCCCGACGGACGCGCCACCGCGAGACCTGACCTCCGCGATTGGTGATGGAGATTGCCGATCTGATCACGCCGCGTAGTGTGGTCGCTCAGCTGCGCGCCACGAACAAAAAGCAGGCCCTCCAGGAGCTTGCGAAGCGAGCTGCTGTGATCACCGGGATTCAGGAGCGCACGATCTATGATGTCTTGATCGAGCGCGAGCGGCTCGGTACGACCGGGATCGGAATGGGTATCGCAATCCCGCACGGCAGGCTTCCCGGGCTCGGCAAGCTCTGCGGCATTTTCGCCCGGCTCGATCGGCCGGTCGCGTTCGATGCGATCGACGACCAACCGGTCGACTTGATCTTCCTGCTACTGGCTCCGGAAAGTGCAGGAGCGGACCATCTCAAAGCGCTCGCCCGAGTATCCCGCTTGTTGCGGGATCGCACTGTTTGCGAGAAGCTGCGGGGCACGGACAGTGCAGACGCCCTTTACGCCCTCCTCATCGATCGCGCGCCGAGCCATGCGGCGTGACGCCTGCGCGACGATGTGGCGCCGCGTTCAGTGCACGCTCAGCGGCTCGAGGTCGTGCTGCCGAACCGTCGCGAACGCGACGTCGCGGTCGACGAACGCCGCAATCTGCGTGCCGTCTGCGGCGTGGACGGAATAGCCCGGCACATCGTTGACGACGGCGCGCTTGACATAGGCGATGTCCTGCATACCGAGCAAGGTCAGCTCCCGCGCCGACATTTGCCGAACTCTTTCGATCTTGTTCATCTCATTCTCCTGGCCGCGATCAGAGCCCCCGGCTCAGCCCG
>DATEQL010000374.1:0-3643 GCA_035272665.1 Allostellaceae bacterium | reverse complement strand
GACCCGGATGTGGCGCAGGACGGAGCGTGCGAGCTTGGAGAAGAAGCCCTCGATGAGGTTCAGCCAGCAGCCGTGCGTCGGGGTGAAGGTAAATTCGAACCGGCCGGCTGGCTGCGTGGCAACCCACGCACGGGTTTCCCTGGAGATGTGAGCCGAATGGTTGTCGAGAATCAGGTGGATCGCCGTATCGGGTGGGTAGGCCGAGTCGAGGAGCGTGAGGAACTCGATGAACTCGCGGCTGCGGTGGCGATCCTTGACCAAGGCATGAATCTGCCCGGTCACCAGATCGATGCCGGCCAGCAGGCTGACAGTGCCGTGGCGCTTGTATTCGTGGTCGCGGGCGAAGGTCGGGTACACGCCGGGCACCGGCGGCAGGTCGGGTGCCGTCGTTGCGATGGCCTGGATCCCTGGCTTTTCGTCGTAGGAGATGATGGCGACCCTCTTGCCCTGCTTACGGGAGGCTGCCGTCTTCTTCAGGACTTTCACTTGCCGATAGACGCACAGCACTTCGGCCATCTTCGCCGCAAACTCCGGGTCGCGCTGCTCGAGGTAGTAACGCACCTTGTGGGGCTTGACCTCCTCCTCATTGAGGATCTTGACCACCGTTCCCTGGGCAAGGTTGCCCAGGCACGCATGCCCCTCGGCGGGTCCATGCTCGCGCGCATGGCGAGCCAGAAGCCGCGTCGTCCACAGTTCGTGCGGGTAGCCCAATTCCTTGGCCTTCCGGCACGCCAGCGAGACCAACCAGGATTTGGCTTCCAGCGTGATCGTGGGTTCCCTCCCGGGGTGAGGTCGATCGTCCAGCGCAGCCATCGGTCCCTCGGCCACCGCCCGTTCGACGCACCGCTGGACCGTCTGGTGATGCAATCCAAGCGCCTGACCCACCGCATAGAACGAGGGGTCTTCTCGATACGCCAGCAGTATCCGCGCCCGTTCGACCCGGCTCGCCGGCTCCGTTCGCGACTGGGCAATCGACTTCAGCCTTTCCACTTCCGCATCTCCGAGCGACAACTCAATCGCTCGCCGCCACGCTGCCATATCGGTCCATCCTCGTCTCAAGCCTATGCAGGACATATAGGGGCTTGAAACAACAAAGGAATCCCCCGATATGGCAATCTTCATGGAATCGATCGTCTAGTAGGTCGCGCATCTCCACTCGCGCTTAAGGCCACGGTAATCCCCACCATTCGCGCGCGCTGCGAAGAGATGGCAAGGTGGCCGCCGGGAGAAAATCTTGACACCGGGCTTCAGGTCCGCTTTGTCCCCGGACGCCAAGTTGACCACGGTCGCATCAGACGGCACGACGATGGTCTTTACGCCGCGCCCCGTTGAACGGCGCCGGCCAGCGAGCCTTGGGTGGCCTGGGGCAGGATTTCCGCTCGTGACATCGGCAAAGCACTAGCCCGGATATCTCACACTATCTTTGGCCTGATTGGCTAGACGTCGCTCGGGCCATTTTCCGTTTTCGATGGACGCGCCCCTCCGTGGCGTCGAAAAGACGCTGGCGACTTGTACATTTCATTCCGCGGGTGCAGCGGGGATGTGGTCTCGGCGGGCCTGGGGGTGGTGCCGCGGTGTGGCGCGCAGCGGCGGCGCGTGTCAGGCCGGCGAGCCGCGGGCCCGCGCCGCGGCGGCGAGACGACGGGCCGCTTCAGCCCAGTCGGACGCGGCCGGACAGCTCGATGCCATGGCGATTTTGACGCGACGGACGCTGATGCGCACGAGGGCACCGATCTTGAGCAGCTTGAGACGAATGGTGCCGCAGCTGGCGTTGGCAAAGCGCGAGTGGGAAAATCCGATCCGGCGCAATGCGCAGAGCAGCACGTAGGCCATCGAAGCGAACCACAGGCGCAGCTGATTTGCTCGCATCGTGTTGGTCGAAGTGCGGTCGGCATAGAGATCGAGCTGGCATTCCTTGATCCGGTTCTCCATCTCGCCGCGGGCACAGTAGACCTTCTCGTAGAGATATTTCGGCCTGCACTCGCTCGGTTTGAGTGAGGTCACGACGAAGCGCGGATTGGCCTCGCCATTGGTGAACTCGGCCTTGGCGACGACCCGACGCTCACAGCTCCAGCTGCTGCGGGTCATCCATTTGAACTCCTTGAAGAACCGCGCCGGCTCGCCGGTCCGACGGCTCTTCGCCTCGGCGCGCTCGAGCTCGCTTTTGATCTCGGCAACCAGGCGCTCGTTCTTCGCCAAGCCGAACAGGAAGTGCACGTCATTGGCCTCGCACCAGGCCATCAGATCATCCCGCGCAAAGCCACTGTCGGCGCGCACCAGAATGCGGACCTCTGGCCAGCTGCGGCGGATCTGTGCGACAATCCGCGCCACCTCCTCGGTCGCACCCGCCGCGGCATCCATGCTGGCGCTGCGCAGCCTGGCCGCCAACAGGTGGCGCCCGCAGAACACATAAAGCGGCAGGTAGCAGTAACAGTCGTAATAGCCGTGGAAGAATCGTCCCTCCTGCTCTCCGTGCACCGGATCATCGGTCGCATCGAGATCGAGGATGATCTCATTGGGCGCCGCGTGTGCCTCCACGAAGAGGTCGACCAGGAGCCTCCTGATCGCGATCGGGTTGTGGCTGATCTTGTGATAGCGCGTCGGCTCGAGCTGGCTCAGCTCCAGTCGGTTGAGCGTCGACTTGCCGGCCACCGGCGCGCACTCTTTGCGTCCCGCTTGCAGCTTGCCCGCCAGCACTGCCATCACCGGATCTTGGCGAAGCTCGTCGTGGTCGTTGAGATCCTCGTAGCCCAGCGCGATCCCGAAAACTCGCTGTCCCACAAGGGTGACGACCTCGTGTTCGATCAGACCTTGGTTCCGCACGTCGTGAAAGCATCCGGCAAACCGGTCCATCAAACCGACCGCGCGGCTCGTCGCCCCAAGAAGCAGGGCACCGGCATCCGAGGTGATCACTCCACCGTCGAACGCCGCCACCACTTGACGACCTTCGACGGGTGCAAATTCAAACGAATCCGCGGTACACTCTGTCGGCATCGGGGTGCTCCGTGAATCAGTGTAAATTGTTGCCGCACAACAACTTTCGCTGATTCGGCGCCCCGATGCACCTAGTAGTGTGAGATATCCGCGCTAGGATGCGCAAATTGGTATACTGCGCGTGTGACCACGCTTGGCGAGCTCGACGAGGCAATGAAGGCCGCACGCGCCAGCAAAACGGGGGCCTATATCGAGATCATTGGCGGCAAAATGGATATGCCGCCGGCCCTCGCCTTCGCCCATGGCCGGCTTAAGGCTATGTACGGCGACACGCCATAATACTTGCAGACCCGACACAGCAGATGGCGAGAGCAGCTATGCTTCCGCCATCTGCGAAGTCCGGAGTGTGTTCTTATGGCTAGATTCTGCACGGGTCCGCCGGGCGCGCTTGGCATCCGGGGGAGTTTGAAGAGCGCCTGCTTGCTGTCGGCGTAGAGATAAAGCGTACCGACTGAGAGTCCCGCCTCGCTGGCAATGTCCGCGACCCTGCGCGGCGGTAAATCCGTCGCGAGTGAAGACTGCAAGTGTTGCAGCCGCGATCGCGGTCAGCTTCTCGGGCCGTTTCCGTCTCAACTCACCCGTGTCCCTAAAATGAATTTAGTAATCATTTTATCCCTGGCACGTCCGTGCTATCGTTTCAACATTCCTC
>DATEQL010000373.1:0-2980 GCA_035272665.1 Allostellaceae bacterium | reverse complement strand
GAGGGAGGGGCCCGTCGCGTTAGCGATGGGAAGGTGAGGGGCGGCGAGCAAACGAGGAGACGCAGACATGGCTATTCGCACCGGCAAGGAATTGCTGGAGTCGCTGCGCGACGACCGCCAGCTGTTCATCGACGGCGAGCGCGTGAAGGACGTGACGAGCGACCCGCGCTTTTCCGGGGCGGCGCAGAGCCTGGCCGAGCTTTACGACATGCAGCACGACCCGGCACTCGTCGAGCGGATGACCTTTCGTTCACCGGCGAGCGGCGAGCGCGTCGGGCTTTCCTTCATCGAGCCGCGCTCGGTCGACGACCTGATCCGCCGGCGCGATATGGTCAAGATCTGGATGGACGCGACCTGTGGCATGCTCGGGCGCAGCCCCGATTTCATGAACATCTTCGTCACCGCCTTTGCCTCGGCGGCCGACGAGTTCGGCCGCAAGGACAAGCGCTTCGCGGAGAATCTGCGCGCCTATCACGCGCATATCCGCGAGAACGACATCTGCATGACCCACACGCTGGTCAACCCGCAGGTCGACCGCTCGAAACCGGTCGAGCGGCAGGACAAGGATCTCGCCGCGAAGATCGTCAAGGAGACCGACGCCGGGATCGTCATCCGCGGCGCGCGGATGGTGTCGACCTTGTGCGCCTATGCGAACGACCTGCTGGTCCTGCCCTCGACCTATCTCGCCACCGGCAAGGAGGCGGAGCCTTACGCTTTCGGGTTCAGCACAAAGGTCGACGCGCCCGGCCTGCGCTTCATCTGCCGCCCCTCGGTGACCCACCAGAACGCCGCCTCGCCCATGGATCACCCGCTGTCGGCGCGCTTCGACGAGACCGATGCGATGGTGATCTTCGACGACGTGCTGGTGCCGTGGGAGCGTGTCTTCATCCATCGCGATGCCGAGCTGTGCAACGGGCTCTACAACCGCGCCGGCATCATGCCGCAGATCATGCACCAGTTCTCGACCAAGAACCTGGCGAAGTCCGAGTTCATGATGGGGCTCGCCTTTGCCATCGCCAAGACGACCAATATCGATCAGCATCTGCACGTCCAGGGCATGCTGGCCGAGCTGATCCAGTACACCGAGTTCTGCCGCGCCTGCTTGCGGGCGAGCGAGGCCGATGCGGCACCGAGTCCTTCGGGCGTGATGACCCCAGCGGCGATGCCGTTGTGGACCGTCCGGATGATGTACCCGAAGATGTTCGTGCGGATGTGCGAGATCATCCAGCTCTTGGGCGCCGGCGGGCTCGTCGCCGTTCCGTCCTACGCGGAGCTCGACGGCCCGGCGGCCGCCGATGTGACGACCTATTTCCAGGCGGCAAACGCCGACGCCAAGACGCGCATCAAGCTGTTCCGGCTGGCTTTCGACGCCGCGGTTTCGTCCTTTTCGGGCCGCCAGCAGCTCTACGAGCGCTACTATTCGGGCGACCCGGTGCGGCTCGCCGGAACGCTCTACGGCCTCTACGACAAGGACACCTACATCGACCGCATCTTCGGATTGCTCGACGATCTCGAAGCGCGGTTGTAGGCTGATGCACCTCCGGTCATCGGCGATGCGGAAATTTCAGCGGCTGCATTACGCTTGGATCATCGTCGCCGTGACCTTCGCGGCGACGATCATGATCGCTGGTGTGCGCGCCACGCCCACCGTGCTGATCGT
Organism: Allostellaceae bacterium; assembly: GCA_035272665.1. Taxonomy (GTDB): domain Bacteria; phylum Pseudomonadota; class Alphaproteobacteria; order ATCC43930; family CGMCC-115725; genus AP-15. The sequence goes on along the minus strand of DATEQL010000373.1, from coordinate 1,320 downwards.
GCCGCTCGAACACGAATTTCACTGGTCGCGGGCCACGATCTCCTTCGCCGTCGGCATCAACCTGCTGCTTTACGGGGCGGTCGGTCCGTTCGCCGCGGCGGTGATGGACCGCTTCGGTGCGCGCCGCACGATGACGCTCGCGCTCGCGGCGACGGCCGCGGGTGTCGCGCTGACCGCGGCGATCAGCGAGCCCTGGCAGCTCGTGGCACTCTGGGGTGTCGTGGTCGGGCTCTCCACCGGCTTTGTCGGCGCCTACCTGGCGGCGTCCATCGCGGCGCGCTGGTTCGCCACGCGCGAGGGGCTCATCGTCGGCATATTGACGGCCGGCTACGCGGCGGGTCAGCTCGTCTTTCTGCCGACGATGGCGACGCTTATCACCTATGCCGGCTGGCGCGTCATGTCCCTGGTCTTGGCCGCGACCCTTCTTGTTTTCCTGCCGGTGCTGGCTCTCTTGATGCGCGACCGGCCGGAGGATCTCGGCCTCGCGCGCTACGGCGAGCGGACCCGGTCGAGGCCGGCCGCTCCGCCCGCCGGCAACCCGGTCACGGTGGCGTTCCGCGCGCTCGCGACCGGCGCGCGTTCGCGCGACTTCTGGCTGATCGCCGGCGGTTATTTCGCCTGCGGGGCCACCACCAATGGGCTGATCGGCACGCATCTGATCCCGGCCTGCGTCGACCACGGGCTGAGCGAGATTGCCGGTGCGGGTCTGCTCGCTGCTACCGGCGTCTTCGCCCTGGCCGGCGGGACGATCTCGGGCTGGCTCAGCGACCGCTGCGACAACCGGATCCTGTTGTGCTGCTATTACGGATTTCGCGGCCTTTCACTGCTCTATCTGCCCTTTGCTCTCGACATGTCGTTTTACGGTCTGACGTTGTTCAGCATGGTCTACGGGCTCGATTGGATCGCCAGCGCGCCGCCGACGGTGCGCCTCTTGAGCGGTGTGGTGGGCAGCGAGAGGATCGGCATCATGGTCGCCTGGATCACTGTGATCCATCAGGTCGGCAGCGCCTCGGCAGCCTATCTCGCCGGCGTCCTGCGGATCGTCTTCGGCACCTATTTCGAGGCGTTCATCGCCTCCGGAATGTTGCTGGTCGTCGTCGCGGTGATGGTGCTGTTCATCGGCGACGGTCGCGCCCGCGAGCCCGAGGTCGAGCCCGCCATCGCGGTATGATCCTCCTAGGGCGAGGCGGTAAGGCCGGCCGCGGAGGCGGCTACTCCGCGGCCGAGCGGACCTGCACCGAGTTGGGACCGTAGCGCTCGCGGAAGGGCGCGGTGTCGATCTCTTCGAGCTCGATCTCTCGGGCCAGCACCTGGCGCTTC
>DATEQL010000372.1:0-2648 GCA_035272665.1 Allostellaceae bacterium | reverse complement strand
GGAACACTCCTCCTCCGAGCCGGGAATGGCGCGCTGGATGAAATTGCCGACGGCACCATCCTCCATAGAGACATACCCTGCTGGACCGACGAGATTGGCTTGCGCCAGACGCAGTGCGGTCATCTCGGAATCGTCTTCCTCGAAGCCGATATAGGTCCATTGCAATTCGGTTTTGTCCGGCCCTTTCGGCAACACCAGCCGCAATGCAATGCTGTTCTGGATCTGCTGCAATACGAAATTCGGGAACAGCGACAGGATCTGCGTCGTCGTGTCGTCGCCGAACTCCTCGGCAGTGGCGAGAAAACTCGGATCGGCCAGCCGGAAATTCTCGCGCAATGACGGGATGCCGGCATAGAGCTGGTCGGAGGTCGCTTGATCGACACGGTCGACCTTGTTGCGCGTGTAGCTCGCATGATGTGCCCCGCTCTCGGCGATGTCAACGCCGCCCTCCGAGGTCAGGCGCGAGATGCGGAAGGTCGTAAAAAAGGAATGCAGCAGGGTCGCGTGGTAGGTGTCACGCACATTCTCGAAATAGAGCTTCCAGTTGTTGTGCAGGATCTGTGAGGTCGTGCCGAGGATCTTTGGCTTGCCGTGCATTACCCGGTGAATGCGCGAGCCGATCAGATTGCCGATGTAGCTCGACAGCGGCGGTACCTCGGGGGAGAGGGTGCCGAAGACGAGGTCGCCGAATTGGTCGACGCGCAGTTTCTTGAGCCCGTGCTCTTCGAGACGGAAGCTCGGCGGCATCCCGCCCTTCCCGGCGACACCGCGGCGGAAGGCGACACTGTCGAGGTTGCCTGCGAGATCGTAGCGCCAGGCGTGGTAGACGCAGGTCAGATTGTCGGCGTGACCGCGCCGCTTGAGACAAACGAGGTTGCCGCGATGGGCGCAGCGGTTGACCATCGCGTGGATCTCGCCGTCCTGCCCGCGGGTGACGATAACCGGCGTCTCGCCGAGAAATGTCGTCAAGTAATCGCCGGGCTGCGGCAGTTCGCCGGCGAGTGCCAGATACTGCCAGGTTGGCCCGAGAAAGATCCGGCCGAGCTCGGCGCGATAGATGTCCGGATCGGAAAACACCCGGTAAGGAACACGGGCATTGCCCGCGGCCGGCCATACGATCTCTTGCTGCATCGGTGCCCCCGAGCTGTGTGTGGAGGAAAGGGCCGATCTCATTGTCGCGCGGACCGGGGAATGTGGATAGCCACATTTTGCGTGGAAACCATGCGGCCTCACTGGCGAGTTGGCCACCGGCCGAGGCGGCCGACCCGCCCTGGATGAAAACGCCACCAGAGCGCTTTCCCGTGGGCTGCAGCCCACGGACTTGATCCGTGGGGAAAGCCGGGATCCACCGATCTGCCGTCGAGCGCTGGAAGGGTGGGCCCCGGCTTTCGCCGGGGCAGCGTTCTTAGGTTATCGTGTCCCTGAACCATCTTGTTTCTTGCTAGGATGGATTAACATCGGATCGAACCTTTGGGATACGCCCGCAGATGAGCGAAAAGCGCGTCGAGCGGCGGCTGGCGGCTATTCTGGCCGCCGATGTCGCCGGGTACTCGCGGCTGATGGGGCAGACGAGGAAGGCACGCTGGCCGCGCTGAAGGCGCTGCGGCGCGAACTGGCGGATCCCAAGATCAAGGAGCATCGTGGCCGCATCGTCAAGACCACCGGCGACGGCTTGCTCGTCGAGTTTGCCAGCGTCGTCGACGCGGTGCGCTGCGCCGTCGAGGTGCAGCGCGAGATGGTCGGGCGCAACATGGGCGTGCCGGCGGAGCGGCGCATCGAGTTTCGCATGGGCCTCAATCTCGGCGACGTCATCATCGACGGCAGGGACATCTTCGGCGACGGTGTCAACGTCGCCGCGCGCCTGGAAGGACTGGCCGAGCCGGGCGGGATCTGCGTCAGCCGCGTCGTGCGCGATCAGGTCCGCGACAAGCTCGCCTTCGCCTTTGACGATTTGGGTGAGCAAGCAGGTCAAGAATATCGCGCGGCCGGTCCCCGTTCACCGGGTGCGCCTCGGCGATGACGCCGCTGCCGCCATGGGCGCTAAAGCCGAGGCTGCGCCGGGTCTGCCGGTTCCCGACAAGCCCTCGATCGCCGTCCTGCCCTTCACCAATATGAGCGGCGACCCCGAGCAGGAGTTTTTGCCGACGGCATCGCCGAAGACATTATCACTGCGCTCTGCAAGTGGCTGGCTCTTCGTCATCGCCCGCAACTCGAGCTTCACCTACAGGGGCGTTCGGTCGATCTGAAGCAGGTCGGCCGCGAGCTCGGCGTGCGCTACGTGCTCGAAGGCAGCGTCGGCAAGGCGGGGGCCTCAGCCGCCGTAGAAGACGTTGTCGCCGAGCTCCTTCATCTCGAGGATTGCCGCATCCGGGCGCCCGGTGATCGGCTTTGCGACATGCGCCTCGACGACCTCGCCGACGACGATGTGGTGGTCGCCCTGCTCGACGATGCTGGTGACCCGGCACTCGACCGAGGCCGGTGCGGCGTCGAGGATCGGCGCCCCGGTTGTGCCCTTGTGAATGGCCTGGCCTGAGAGCTTGCCGTCTTCGAGCTTGGTCGGCTTAAAGAAGGTAAACGCGACCCCTTTGCCGTCCTTGCCGAGCATGTTCAACGCGAAGGTCTTGGTATTCTTGACGATCTGATAGGCG
>DATEQL010000371.1:0-4192 GCA_035272665.1 Allostellaceae bacterium | reverse complement strand
CGGCCTGCCTTCGGGATTGACACCGTCGATATCGGCGGCCGGACCGTCGCGGTGCGCGAGACGGCAGTTCATCGGACACCGTTCTGCACCCTGCTGCATCTTGAAAAAGACCTGGTGGCGGCTCAACCCCGAATCCTCCTGGTGGCGCCGATGTCGGGGCATTTTGCGACCTTGCTGCGCGGTACCGCGCAGACCCTTCTCGTCGATCACGATGTCTACCTGACCGATTGGCACAACGCTCGCGACGTCGGATTGCGGCACGGTCGGTTCGACTTCGACGACTTTGTCGATCACGTCATTACGTTTCTGCAGGTGCTGGGCCCGGGGGCGCATGTCGTAGGGGTATGCCAGCCCTGCGTCGCGGTGCTCGCGGCGGTCGCAATCATGGCCGAAGATTCCGATCTCGCGCAGCCGCGCAGCATGACCTTGATGGCGGGTCCGATCGATGCAAGGGTCAATCCGACGGAGGTCAACAGGCTGGCGATGAGCCGGCCCATCGAATGGTTCGAGCAAAACCTGATCGGTATCGTGCCGTTGCGTTACGCCGGCGCCATGCGACGCGTCTATCCCGGATTTGTGCAGCTTGCCGCTTTTATGAGCATGAACCTCGACCGGCACGTCAAAGCCCAGATCGATCTTTTTTGCCATCTCGCCAATGGCGACGACGAAAAGGCGGCCGCGATCCGGGCGTTCTACGACGAGTACTGCGCGGTTATGGATCTGCCGGCCGAATTCTACCTCCAGACCGTCCGCAGCGTATTTCAGGAGCACGCTCTGCCGCTGGGCAGGTTCGAATGGCGCGGGCGGCGCGTCGATCCCGGGGCGATCACACGCACCGCGCTGTTCACCGTAGAGGGTGAGCGCGACGACATTTGTGCCGTCGGTCAAACATTAGCTGCCCAAGAGTTGTGCAGCGGTCTCAGGCCCTACATGAAGCGCCATCATGTCCAGACCGGCGTCGGTCATTATGGCGTCTTCAACGGTCGGCGCTGGAGCAGCTCCATTTATCCGATCCTGCGGAACATCGTTTATGCCAGCGACTGAGCATACAAAGCCGCTCAGCCGCTCGCGGCGGGCGATGCGGTTGCGAGCGCCGCCGGCGGGGTGATCTCGGTTGTGGCGAAATCGCCCGGCATGATGATCTCCATGAACTCCATGTCGTCCGACCAGTCATAGAGACTGTGGACGATTCCCGGACGCTGGTGGACGCAGTCGCCGGCCTCGACCAGGGTATCGACGCCGTCATAGTCGAACTTGGCCCAGCCGCGGACCATGTACACGACATGGACGTCGGCGGTGTGAAAATGGAAACCGGTGCCGCCCTTTGCCTCGGAGCTCTTGCGCGCGGCGCGCACCAGCTGCACGCGAATCTTGCCTTTGGTGGCCGCGGTAACCCCAGTGTCCCGATAGACGAAGAAGGAGCGTAGGCCATCGTCGACGTAGCGGGCAGCGGGGGAATTCGCTTTTTGGTGACTGAATGTCGTTTCGGTCATGTCCATTTGCCTCGCGAAGTGCGGCGTCCCCACCCTGCACCTTATCTCGAATAATTATCCATCGGCATTGTTGCGATGCAACAAGAAAGTAATGGCCGAGCCACACGTGATTATGGATATTTTATATGCTTCGCACAAAAAATGGTCAAAGATCAGTTTCGGGCGGCGCCCGGTTGCAGTCTGGCGATATCCTGGAATCGTGCTGCAAGATCGAGCAGTGCGGAGTCGCGGAAGGCAGGCGCGATAAGCGAAATCCCGAAGGGCAAACCGCTCCTGACGAACCCGGCCGGAAGAGCAACCGCCGCGAGATCGAGCAGGTTCGCGAAGTTCGTATAGAGTCCTAGATTGGTGTTGAGGCGCAGCGGATCGGCCGCTACTGCCGCGGCTTCGTAGATGGTGCCGGCGGTTGGCAGCAGCAGAACCTCGACCTCCGCAAACACGCGGTCGATGGCGCGGCGCAGCGCGGCCAGCCTGTATTGCGCGCGATAGGCATCGAGCGCGCTATAGTCACGACCGCCCTCAATGATCGAGCGCGTGACCGGCAGGACTGCACCAGGGTTCTCGCTCAGCAAGGCTTGGGTGGCGTGCAAGCGCTCGGCGACCCAAGGGCCGTCATACAGCAGACGGCCGGCGTCGCGAAACGGCTTAAAACTGGTCTCCACCCTGGTTCCGCCGGTTTCTTCGAGCAGGACGATTGCCGCGCCCAAGAGCGCCTTCGCCTGCTCGTCGCCGAAGAATTCAAGGTCAGGCCACGGTGGGACGCCGAACCGGAAACGTGGTCCAAATCCTAGCGAGATCGCCGCATCGGGCGCGCGGGCCAGCGGATCGTCAGCGTCGAAACAAGCCGCCACGTCGAACACCGCCGCCGCGTCTTGCGCGGTCAGTGCCAGCACCGAGACGCAGTCGAGCGATCGGCAGGCGGGCACTATTCCCCGAGTGCTCAACATCCCGCGGGTGGGCTTCAGCCCGACGATGTTGTTGAAGGCAGCGGGAATGCGCCCCGATCCCGCTGTGTCGGTGCCGAGGGCAAAGCTGACGAGGCCCGCTGCGACGGCCACCGCCGAGCCCGAGCTCGAGCCGCCGGGAATGAAGCGCGCGTCGAAGGGGTTGCGCGGCACCCCGTAGGGCGAGCGCGTGCCGACCAGTCCTGTGGCGAACTGATCGAGGTTGGTCTTGCCGAACAGCACGGCGCCCGCGGCGAGCAGCCGCGCGACAACGGGCGCCGTTTCGCTCGGGGTGTAGGCGAAAGCGGGGCACCCGGCTGTGGTCGGCAGACCGGCGACGTCGATGTTATCCTTGACGGCAAAGGGGATGCCGAAAAGAGGCAGACGCTCGACGGAGCTCGGATCGGCCGCCGCCTGGGCATCGAGTTCGCGGGCGCGGGCGCGGATCGAGCTTTCGGTCGATCGCGAGATCCATATCGCGGGATCATCCCACTCGGCGATCTGAGCCAGTACCCGGTCGACCAGCTGAGTTGCCGAGATTGCGCCGCTGAGGAAGGCGGCGCGCAAGGAGGCGATTTCGAGAGGACAGGCGGCAGCGGTCATTGGCACGCTAATTGAAAAGTCACGCTAACTGAAAAGTGTGGTGATTGGCACCGTCAGAACGAGAGCCCGCCGATGACGCAACGCTATGTCGCGGCCGATCCTTATCCCTGGCCTTATAATGGTGATCTCCTGCCGGAAAACACGGCGCTGATCGTGATCGACATGCAAACCGATTTCTGCGGGATCGGCGGCTATGTCGACCGCATGGGATACGATCTGAGCCTTACCCGTGCGCCGATCGAGCCGATCGCGGCGGTTCTTGCGACGATGCGCCGCGCCGGCTTTCATATCTTCCACACCCGCGAGGGCCACAGACCCGACCTTGCCGATTTGCCGGAGAACAAGCGCTGGCGCTCGCGGCGCATCGGCGCCGGCATCGGCGATCCCGGTCCATGCGGGCGCATTCTCGTGCGGGACGAGCCAGGCTGGGAGATCATCCCCGAACTGGCGCCGCTTACCGGCGAGCCAATTATCGACAAGCCCGGCAAGGGCTCGTTTTGCGCCACCGATCTCGAATTGATGTTGCGGCTGCGGGGCATAGCCAACCTGGTGCTGACCGGCATCACCACCGATGTCTGCGTTCACACGACGATGCGCGAGGCCAACGATCGTGGGTTCGAATGTCTGTTGCTCGAGGATTGCTGCGGCGCCACCGACCGATCGAACCACGAGCATGCGGTCAAGATGATCAAGATGCAGGGTGGCGTGTTCGGAACTGTGGCGGAATCCAAAGCACTGCTGGCGTCTCTCGGGTGACTCGGCCGGGGACGGTTCCGTTCGAGACATTACTGTCTGGTAGAGATCGGATTCAGAGCATTCGCCCAAATATTAGGATAACGGCCACCGTAGAGCCGACCGCAACAGTCGCTTGGTCCCTAGGCAGGGGCGGTCGCAGCATCCCCATGCAAAGGGATGTTTGCAGTGGCACGTGCTTTGCATTTTCCTATCAAAAGTGTGTACGTTCACCTCTGTGCGTTCTGAAGAGATACAGGGGCTGGATAAGAAACGGGAGGCCCATCGCGGAGGGAATTGTTGAACACCAGGCGTGAGGTTTACCCGCGCGAGAAGAAAGGATTGGTCAATGCACCGTCGTTGGATCAGCAGCACATTGGCCTTGGTGCTTTTCGGATTGCCGTCCCTGGCTATGGCTCA
>DATEQL010000370.1:0-2937 GCA_035272665.1 Allostellaceae bacterium | reverse complement strand
GTTGAGATCCACCAGCCCGGAGATGGCTCCGCGGGTCAGCGCCATGTAGGTGGCATTGTCTTCTTGCTGCGTGGTGCAGTAGGTCCCTTGACCGGCCGTCCACAGCGTGGTCAACGCCTCGGCCCGCGCGCCCAGGTAGTTGCCGTGATACCAAGTGTCGCCCGCCATCGTGTCGCACTGAATGACGCTGGGCGCGGCCTTGGCCGCCGCCTGGGCATAGTGACCTCGATAGTGTCAATCGGCGCCCAATTTTGACCCCTGATCGGCGTCCAATTTTGACCCCCTTGAGCGACGAGTCCGGGCGGTAGCGCTCGCGCCGTCGGAGCTGGTCGGGGTTGCGGAGACGGCGCGAGCGCGGGTTGGAGAGTGATCGTCAGCGCGGCTTTTGAATCTCCAGCTGTCATTGCCAGTTTCGACGATATCGCAGTGATGAGTGAGGCGATCGAGCAGCGCGGTGGTCATCTTGGCGTCACCGAAGACGCTTGGCCATTCACCGAAGGCGAGATTGGTGGTGACGATGATCGAGGTGCGTTCGTAGAGCCGACTGACGAGATGGAACAAGAGCTGGCCGCCAGAGTGGGCGAACGGTAGATAGCCGAGTTCATCAAGGACGATGAAGTCCATGCGCGTCAGCTGGTCGGCGAGCCGGCCCTGGCGCCCGTTGCGGGACTCGGTCTCGAGCCGGTTGACGAGATCGACCACGTTATAGAACCGACCGCGGGTGCCGGAGCGGATGCAGTTTCTGGCAATGGCGATGGCAAGATGCGACTTGCCGGTGCCGGTCCCGCCGACCAGCACGGCATTGCGTTGCTGGGCGATGAAGCCGCCGGCAGCGAGGTCATGTACGAGCGTCTGGTTGATCGGCGTGCCTTCGAACTTGAACTCGGCGAGATCCTTGGCGAGCGGCAGCTTGGCGATGGTGAGTTGGTACTTGATCGATCGTGCCTGCTTCTCGCCAATCTCTGCCTTGAGCAGATCGCCGATGATGCGTTGGGGTTCGTGCTGGCGTTTGACGGCAGTGGCCATGATCTCGTCGAAGGCGGCCTTCATGCCATAGAGCTTGAGTTCGCCCATGAGGTCGAAGAGTTGGGATCGTTCCATCAGATGGTTCTCCTGAGGTTGTCGTAACGGGCACAATCAGCAACGGGCGCATGGCGCAGCGTCAGCGCGGCCGGTGTGAGAATGGTGGCCGGCGGGCCGCGATCGCGTTGGCGAGCGAGGATGTTGAGGACGACGTCGGCGGAGTGGACACCTTGGGTGATCGCCTCCGCGCAGGCTGCCTCGACCGCAGGCAGCCCGTCGCTGAGCACCGCGGTAAGGATGTCGACCATCTGCCGATTGCCGTCGTTGACGCCGGCGAGCTTGCGCCGCACACGCTCCATGGCGGCCGGCAGCACCCAATCCTTGAAGGGCGCGCCGTTGCGCAAGGCGCCGGGTTTACGGGCGAGCACAGGCACGTAGTGCCAGGGGTCGTAGAGCGTGTCGCCGCGGCCGAACGAGCGGGAATGTTCGGCAACAGTCCGGCCGTCCTGGCGGATTACAATGCGGTCGGCATAGGCGTGAACCTCGACCGGACGCCCGACCGCGCTGGCTGCCACCGAGTATTTGTTATTGTCGAAGCGAACCAAGCAGGTCTTCGAGACCGACGCCGACACCGCGTGGAAGCCGTCGAACCGGCCGGCATACGGAACGAGCTTCGGCCGTTCCGCCTCGAACACTTGCCAGATCGTCTGATCGGTCAGCTCCGGATGGCGGTGCGCCTTGGCGTAAGCGATGCATTGGTCGAGTAGCCAGGCGTTCAACTCGTCAAGGTTCTTGAACCGCAGACGCGGTGTGAAAAACCGCTCGCGGACCAGCCCGACCTGGTTCTCGACTTGCCCCTTTTCCCATCCCGATGCGGGCGTGCACGCGACCGGATCGACGAGGTAGTGGCTGCACATCTGCAGGAAGCGGCGATTGTAAAGGCGTTGCTTGCCGACGAAGATCGTCTCCACCGCCGTCTTCATGTTGTCGTAGATGCCGCGCCCGCAGGCCCCCTTGAACAGCGCGAAGGCCCGGTCGTGGGCGTCGAACACCATCTCCTGGGTCTCGCGCGGATAGACCCGCACGAACAGCATGCGGCTGTGACAGAGCCGAACATGGGCGGCCTTCACGATCACCGTCACGCCACTCAGCAGGACGACCTCGTGGCTCCAGTCGAACTGGTAGGCTTCCCCCGGCGCGAAGCTCAGCGGGACAAAGGCCGCCGCCATCGAGTGCCCGCGCTCCTTGCTCCACCGTCTGGCGTAGCGCCGCACCGCATCGTATCCACCCTCGTAGCCGCGCCCGCGCAGTTCCTCGAAGATGCGGATCAGCGTCAGTTGCTCGCGAGCAGCCTTGGTCTCGTTCCGAGCCAGTAGTTCATCGAGATCCGTTGTCCACCGGCCCAGCTTCGGCAGCGGTTGGACGTCCCGATCGTATGCGAGGGACGTCCCTCCCGACCGCAGCATCTTGCGAACCGTATTCCGAGATACCCGCAGGTCCCGGGCAATCTGCCTGATCGTCTTGCCATTGACGAAATGCTCGCGCCGAATCCGGCCAATCGTCTCCACTGTCAGCATCCCCCCTCCGCTCGCTTCGAATCAAAGCGAGCAGCGCATCAGGCCCAATAGGAGGGGGTCAATTTTGGACGCCGATAACCCCCTTCAGGGGGTCAAAATTGCACGCCGAATAACACCCGTTGCCCGAGGCCACGACGGCAGTCGGCGGCGGCTTGTGTTTTTTGACCTCCGGTAAGATGCGCTGGAGAAACGCTTCTGAAGTCTCATCATTCGCGGGATCAGCATCGACGTGCAAATATTCCGCCCGGTCTATGTCCGTCTTTTTGGCCTTCTTCGCCATTCGACTTTTGAGAGAATTGACGGAGTAGTAGATATTTTCATTGACGTTTCGTTTGGC
>DATEQL010000369.1:0-2079 GCA_035272665.1 Allostellaceae bacterium | reverse complement strand
AGCGTGGATCTAGACACCGGCCAGGAGCTGGCGCTCACCGAGCAGCCTGGCGTGCGCTCGTTCATCTGGCGCGCATCTAGTGATTATCCGACTGAGATGCTGTTTGGCGTAAATGCGCGCGATCGGCGCCATTTCGATGTGGTCCGCATCGACGTTACCACCGGCGAGAGCCGCCTTGTCTTCGAAAATGCCGGCTATTCCGGTCTGCTGATAGATGACACGCTGACGGTCCGCTTGGCCGTCCGGGTGCGAGACGACGGCTCCGTGGAGGTGCTGCAAGTCGAGCGTGACGGCGGCACCGCGCCATTCCTGGAGGTCCCGCACGAGGATGTCTTCACCACGTCGGTCTGGCGCTTCTCACGGGATGGTTGTTCCCTCTTCTTACAAGACAGCCGTGCTCGCGACACCGCTGCGCTGATCGAGCGCGACTTGCAGACCGGCGAGACTCGCGTCCTCGCCGAGGATACCGAGGCGGATATCGTCGGCGCCTGGTGGGATCCGCGCACGGTGCGCCCGCTGGCCGCGGTTGCGCTGCCGAGCCGCAAACGCTGGCATCTGATCGATTCCACGGTACGCGAGGACCTCGATTTTCTGCACGCCGGAATCGGCGACGCGGAGCTGAGCATCGTCAGCCAGGACCTTGCGATGCGTCGGCTGGTGGTCTTCGTCTCGCGCAGCGACGATGCCGGCGAGTTTCTGCTCTATGACCGCGACGCGCGAGTGCTGCGGCCGCTCTTCAAGGCCCGCTCGGACCTGGACGGCGTGCCCTTGCGCCCGATGCGGTCAGTGACCATCCCGGCTCGCGACGGCCTGATGCTGCTGTCTTATCTCACACTGCCATATGACGATTTCCGGAATGGCCCGCTCGTTATGGTGATCCATGGCGGTCCCTACGCGCGGGATATCTGGGGCTACAACGGAATGCACCAATGGCTGGCCAACCGCGGCTACGCAGTGCTGAGCGTCAATTTCCGCGGCTCTACCGGGTTCGGCAAGGCGTTCATCGGCGCTGCGGACCAGCAGTGGGGCGGGCAGATGCAGGATGATCTGACCGACGCAGCCGACTGGGCGGTAGCACAGGGCTATGCCGATCCTGCGCGCATCGGCTTCTGCGGGGGCAGCTATGGCGGTTACGCTGCGCTTGTCGCCGCAACCCGGACACCGGAGACATTCGCTTGCATTATCGACATGTTCGGGCCGTCGAACCTGGTGACCTTGATGCAGGCGATCCCGCCCTATTGGCAGACCTGGTTCGCACTGTTCCGTCGTCGCCTTGCCGCGCCGGAGACAGAGGAAGGACGCGCATGGCTGATGGCGCGCTCGCCGATAACGCGCGCCGAGCGGATCGTGCGCCCGCTACTGATCGGCCAGGGGATGAACGATGTCAGGGTGAAGCCGCAGGAATCGGAGCAGATCGTCAATGTTCTGCAGCAACGCGGCACTCCCGTCACCTACGTGACCTTCAGCGATGAAGGCCACGGTTTCGTTCGCGAGGAAAATCGTCTCGCGTTCACTGCGGTGATGGAGGCATTCCTTGCCCGTCATCTGGGCGGGAATGTCGAGCCCGTTGGCGACGCATTCGGGGGTTCGACGATCCGGTTTGAAGCTGGGCAGGAGCTGATCCCTGGGTTGCCAATATAGAATCCTGCGGGCGCCGAACCAGGTTGGTGACCATCGGCGCCGGTACCCACTTGCCGGCTGGGCTCTACGTGATAATCCGGCAGGGGGACCCCGCCAACATGATCGACGACACCACCAACCTGCCAGCGCTGCCCGACGCCGGCGCCGGTCCGGCATCGATCGTCGGCTTCTTCGTGCTACCGTCGTCGCCGTCCGGCACGATCGTGTTTGTCCCAACCCTTGCGGTGGCCAAGCACCGGCGCGACGGGTGGGACTGTCTGGTCGCCCGTGTGTGGAGCGACGGCGCCGGCACGGCCGGCGACGATCGCGAGGCGGGCTTTTGCGGCATGGGCTTGGGCGGCGACTACAACGTCGGTCGCGCGGCGGAATGGCTTGCTACACGCTCGGCACAGTGGCTGCGCAAGAACGGGATCGTTTTTTCGCTAATCCTGGCAAGAG
>DATEQL010000368.1:0-2193 GCA_035272665.1 Allostellaceae bacterium | reverse complement strand
GTCGCTCAGCCAATTGGACGCCCGCGACCATCCACCGCTGACCCGATGCTGGCTCGAGATACGAGTGGCTCGCGGTGCGAAAAAACGTGGGTGGGGTCACCATGGAACGGTGCGGACCCAGCAAGGCGGGCCCGCTCATGCGTGTTACGCCGTCTGCTTGAAAGAAGCGGAATCCAGCCGATCGATGCGACTACCAGGCCCGGGCTATCTCCGGGTAACCGGGATCGGCGCGAGCAGGTTCAGGTCAATCGCCGAGCCCATCGCCAGGTAGCCGACGCGGTTCGGATGGATCTTGTCGCCAGGTCCGCCAGTCGTGCTTTCGGGGACGAATTCGGCGCGCATGCCGCCGGTCTGCGGATCGAGCGTCGCGGCATCGCAATCGGCAACCCCGTCGAACAGACCACCGTTGCGAATGAACTCGTTGAGCGCCTTGCGCTTGGCGTCTTCCTCGGGCGAGCCATGATTGGCGTTGGTGCTGCCGAGCGCCGAGGTCAGGGTAGCGCCGATGATCCGGACACCGGCGAATTTGGCGCGGATGCGGCCGACGACATCCTTCATGCCGGCCTCGACCGCTTCCACCGGGGCATGGCGGTTCTTGCTGAAATCGTTGATGCCTTCGAGCCAGACCACGGCGGCGATGCCGGATAGCGACAGCACATCGCGGCCGTAGTCGCGCTCTTTGCCGGCGAAGCTGATCGGCTGGTTGCTACCGGGGACAAGCGCCGCCGCCGTCCGCTGCAAGCCGACATGGACACCATCGAAGGTGACCGGCCTGGTCCCGAGCGCGTTGGAAAACCTAAGCCGCACTTTACGTCCCCACAGATCGGGCCGAACGATCAGGCGAAAGCTCTGGTAGCGCGCGCCGGTCTCGGGCGATGGAAAGGCGAAGCGCAGATCGGGCTGCGCCGCAGCGTTGCCGATCGGGTAGGGGCCCCGCACCGAGCCCGTCCAGCTCGTCACCCATTTCTGGGGGACAGCGCCAAGGCGGAGGAAGCGCTGATTGCGGCCATCCACGCCATTATAAGACGGAAGATCGGGCGCATGCGTTCTCTCCCGATTTCGTGGTTTCCGTGTGGATCATCGCCGGGTTCTGTTTTGACGCGGCGGTGCTGTATCGGGGGTATCCGGCGGGTGGTGCTTGAGGTAGCGATCTCGGCGAAGATGGCGAGCTATGATCAGCCCCGACATCCGGAACGAAGGAGCACCGGCCGATGCCTACAGCCTTGCCTGCCCTCAACCTGATCGCCGAGCCGGGGCGCCGGCGTGCCACGCTCGATACTGCGCGCGAGATTGAGCGGCGCGGCTTTGCCGGGATCTCGGTGTCGAGTTCATTCGGCAACATGTCGCAAAGCGGCGGCCTCGCCTTGGCGACCGAGCGCATTCCGTTTGCTACCGCCATAGCGCCGATCTACGCGCAATCGGTCGACGAGTTCGCGCAAAACGCCGCCTATCTGCACGAGGTTTCCGGCGGGCGGTTTCAGTTCGGCATCGGCATCGCTCACGCACCGGCCTATGTCCGCATGGAGGTCAAGCCGGGCAAGCCGCTTGGCGACATTCGCACCTTTGTCGAGAAGTTCAAGTCGCACACCGAATACGGTCCGCTGCCACCGGTCATCCTCGCCACGTTACGCAAGCGGATGATCGCGCTCTCCGCCGAGATTGCCGACGGTCTCGTCTTCGCCAATGCCAGCCGTGCACATATGACCGAATCGCTGGGTGCTCTGCCGGCGGCGAAGCGTAGCGACCCGGATTTCTTTATCGGCAACCGCATTCGCACCTGCATCTCCGACGACGTCGACAAGGCAAAGGCGGGGCTGCGCAAGACGATGGCGCATTATTGGGCGATGCCGAACTACCGAAACTACTGGAAGGAAGCCGGCTACCTCGACGAGATGAACGCGGCGGAAGCGGCGATCGCCGCCGGACGCACCGATGAGGTACCCATATATTTGACCGATCGCTGGCTGGCGGATTGCACCCTGTACGGCCCGGCGGCCCGCATCCGCGAAGGGGTCGAGCAATGGCGCGACGCCGGCATCACCACCCCTGTCTTGGTGCCTCTTTCGCCCGACGGCAATCAGATGAACGGGCTCAAGGCGGTCTTCGCCGCCTTCGAGCGATAGCCCGCAAGATGACGCCGTCGCGCCCCACCGGGCCGGCCCGGAACCGGTCGAGCCGTAAACTGTATTAGAA
>DATEQL010000367.1:0-2106 GCA_035272665.1 Allostellaceae bacterium | reverse complement strand
GAGCGGCTGCTCGGTCCCACCGGCGAGCGCAACGAGATCGTGCTCCATGGGCGCGGCGTCTTCGCCTGTATCTCGCCGTGGAATTTTCCGCTGGCGATCTTCACCGGCCAGATCGCCGCGGCGCTCGCCGCCGGTAACGCGGTGGTCGCCAAGCCCGCCGAGCAGACCCCGCTTATCGCCGCGGCCGCGGTACGGCTTTTGCACGAGGCGGGCATCCCCAGCGACGTGCTACATCTGCTGCCGGGGACGGGCGAAGCGGTCGGCGCGCCGCTGATCGGGGATCGGCGGGTTGCCGGGGTTGTCTTCACCGGGTCGACCGAGACCGCGCGCCAGATCAACCTCGATCTCGCCCGACGTCCGGGGCCGATCGTGCCGTTGATCGCCGAGACCGGCGGTGAGAATGCGATGATCGTCGATTCTTCGGCGCTCGCCGAGCAAGTCGTCGTCGATGTCCTGACTTCCGCCTTCGACAGCGCCGGACAGCGCTGCTCGTCCTTGCGGTTGCTCTATGTGCAGGCCGATATCGCCGATCGGCTCTTGGCGATGCTGAAGGGCGCGATGGCGGAGCTCGCGATCGGCGATCCGGCGCTGATCACCACCGATGTCGGTCCGATCATTAATGCCGCGGCGCGAGAGCCGCTGGAGCGGCACGCGCAACGGATGATGCGTGAGGGCCGACTGCTCTATCAGTGCTCACTGCCAGCCGGAACCGAGTACGGCACCTTCTTCGCGCCCCGCGCCTTCGAGATCGACAGCGCAGAGCTGCTGCCGGGAGAGGTGTTCGGCCCGATCCTCCACATCGTGCGTTGGCACGCCGATCGGCTCGACGCGGTGCTGGAAGAGATCGCCGCGACCGGTTACGGTCTCACCCTCGGAATCCAAAGCCGGATCGACGAGACCGTGCGCTACATCTTGGCCCGGTTGCGCGTCGGCAACAGCTACGTCAACCGCAATATGATCGGTGCCGTCGTCGGGGTGCAGCCCTTTGGCGGGGAGGGGCTGTCCGGTACCGGACCAAAGGCCGGCGGCCCACGCTACCTCCACCGCTTCGCGACCGAACGCACCGTATCAGTCGACACCACCGCCGCCGGCGGCAACGCTACCTTACTGTCGCTGCAGGACGACGCCTAGCTCGGCCCTCCTTCAGCGTACTATTCTTCACCGGGCCTCGAACGGGGAGCGCAGCATGACGCAAGGGCGGCTCAAACATTTCGGCTGGGGTCGCGAGGGCGAGGGGTTGACGGCAGAGGAAGAGGCGGCCGCCCTTGATCGCTACCCCCGTCTCTTCAAGGTCGAGCATTTCGACGAGGTGACCCCGCCGTTGCTGTCGGAGATCGAGCTGCGGCGGCCGCGCCTCGCTCCACCCGCCGCCCTGGCGCCCTGCTGCGTCAGCAAAACTTACGATCGAGTCGCGCACACCTGCGGTAAGTCCTTTTCGGATTACGTGCGCGGTCTTCTCGGTCAATACGACAACGCACCCGATGTCGTGGCCTACCCGCGCAATGAAGCCGAGACGGCCGCGGTGCTCGATTGGGCGGGCAGCTCCCAAGCCGCGCTGACCCCGTTCGGCGGCGGCAGTAGCGTGGTCGGCGGGGTCGAGCCGCAGCTGGACGGCACCGCATACAAGGCAGCGATCACTCTCGACCTGCGGCACCTGAACCGAGTGCTGGAGATCGACCGAACCTCGCGCGCCGCACGCATCGAGGCCGGGATCTTTGGTCCCGCACTCGAAGCCCAGCTGCGACCACATGAGCTGACCTTGCGGCATTTTCCGCAGAGTTTCGAGTTTTCCACCCTGGGCGGCTGGATCGCGACCCGCTCAGGCGGCCATTTCGCTAGCCTTTACACGCATATTGACGACTTCGTCGAAAGCCTGCGGGTGGTCACACCGTGCGGTTCGCTCGAGACCCGGCGCCTGCCCGGTTCCGGGGCGGGGCCGAGCCCCGACCGCCTGTTCATCGGTTCGGAAGGGATCCTCGGGGTAATCACCGAAGCCTGGATGCGGCTACAGGACCGTCCGCGCTTCCGTGCGGGCGGCGCGGTGCGCTTTGCTGATTTCTTCACGGCTGCCCGCGCCGTCAAGGCGATCGCCCAGGCGGGGCTTTA
>DATEQL010000366.1:0-2169 GCA_035272665.1 Allostellaceae bacterium | reverse complement strand
GTTCTTTCCGCTCGCCAACAAATCCTATAACGCAATGAGCAAGATGAAGCTCTTGCAGCCCGAGATTCAGAAACTCCGTGAGCGATTCCCCGACGACAAGGCCCGCCAGCAGCAGGAGATGATGGCGCTCTACAAGCGCGTTGGCGCGAACCCGCTGGCCGGCTGCCTGCCGATCGTCATCCAGATCCCAGTCTTCTTCTCACTCTACAAAGTGCTGTTCGTGACGATCGAGATGCGGCACGCGCCGTTCTTCGGCTGGATCCACGATCTATCGTCGCCGGACCCGACATCCTTTGCCAACCTTTTCGGCCTCCTACCGTTCGCCCCGCCGCACATCCTTATGATCGGCGCTTGGCCGCTGATCATGGGCCTGACGATGTTCCTGCAGCAAAAGCTCAACCCGCAGCCGGTCGATCCAGTCCAGGCGCGAATGTTTATGCTCCTTCCGATCGTCTTCACCTACATGCTGGCCGCCTTCCCTGCTGGATTGGTCATCTACTGGGCGTGGAACAATTTGCTCAGCATCGCTCAGCAATGGACGATCATGCGCCGCGCTGGTGCCGCCTGACCGGGCTATGGCGATAGCGGAGCCAGCGGAGATCCCGGCGGAAATCTTTCCCGCACGGTTGGTCGATCCTGACTTGGTGGAAGTCGGACGGCGGCTCTTCGCCCGCGAAGCCCGGTTCATCACCGGCACTGCCGAAGCGTCTGCGCTGCCCCGTGACAACTTGCCCGAGGTTGCCTTCGCCGGGCGTTCGAACGTCGGCAAGTCGAGCCTCCTCAACGCGCTAACCGGGCGCCGAGCGCTCGCGCGAACCTCCAACACGCCCGGCCGCACCAGGCAGATCAACTTCTTCGATCTCGACGCACGGTTGATGCTCGTCGATCTGCCGGGCTACGGTTATGCCGAAGCACCGAGAACCGAGATCCGGCGCTGGACTGCCCTGCTGCGCCGCTATCTCGAGACCCGCACGGCATTGCGCCGGGTCTGCGTGTTAGTCGATTCACGGCACGGCATCAAGGAGATAGACCATCCGCTGATGCGCCTGCTCGATGCTTCGGGGGTCTCCTACCAGATTGTCCTGACCAAGACCGACAGGGTCGGATCAGGTGAACTCGCGCTGATCGCGGAGCGGACCGCCGCCGAGCTGGCGACCCACCCGGCGGCGCACCCCGAAATCCACCTGACGAGTGCGTTGGAGCGCCGCGGCATCGCGGCCTTGCGCGCGTCGCTAGGCAGCTTTGCGCTTTCCGCCGACCGTGGCGGTGCCGGCGCGACCGCGATAGAGTACGCACCTCGATGAGCGCAGGCGCGAACCTCCCTTTGTCTTCCGCGATCCCGAACCCCGATCCCGTGGCCAAGGCGGCGGTCCTGGCAGAGGCGCTGCCGTATATGCGCCGATATGCCGGCCGCACGCTGGTCCTCAAGTACGGCGGCCACGCGATGGGCGATTCTACAGCCGGCGATTGGTTCGCGCGCGACGTCGTGCTGCTGAAGCAGGTCGGCATCAATCCGATCGTCGTCCACGGAGGCGGGCCGCAGATCGGCCAGATGCTGGAGCGGCTCGGGATCAAGAGCAGCTTCGTCGACGGGTTGCGGGTTACCGACCGCGAGACGATGGAGGTCGTCGAGATGGTTCTCGCCGGGACGATCAACAAGCAGCTCGTCTCGGCGATCAATGCCGAGGGCGGCTGCGCGATCGGGCTCAGCGGCAAGGATGGCGGACTGATCGAGGCAAGGAAGGTGGCTCGCACCCGGGTCGAGGGCGGGATCAGAACCGAGATCGATCTTGGCTTTGTCGGTGAGCCGCAGAAGATTGCCGCCGGAGTGCTCGATACCTTCAAGCAGTCCGATATCATCCCGGTCATCGCGCCGATTGGCGTCGGCTCGGGAGGCGAGACCTACAACATCAACGCAGACACGGTCGCCGGCGCCGTCGCCTCCGCGGTCAAGGCGACACGGTTGCTGCTACTGACCGATGTCGCCGGCGTGCTTGATGCCGACAGGAAGCTGATTTCGGAGATTTCGGCCTCTGGGGCCCGGCGGATGATTGCCGAAGGTATCATCAACGGCGGCATGATCCCTAAGGTCGAAACCTGTCTCGGCGCGGTGGATGGCGGTGTCGAGGCGGCAGTGATCCTCGACGGACGCGTGCCGCATGCGATCCT
>DATEQL010000365.1:0-11766 GCA_035272665.1 Allostellaceae bacterium | reverse complement strand
TCCAATCTGTGCAAGCGCTTCGCTGTCGCCGGCTAGTTGCAGCAGGATGATAACGTTTTGCCCTGTCGTACCTTGGGCGGATGAGCAGGGCGTCAATGCTCCGAGCGTCAGAAGAGCTGCTGCAACTCCTCGGAGATATCTTCTCATCGCTGACATGTTCATCCCGCCTGTAGGTCCTTCCGAAGCGCCGTAACCCGACCTCGGAGGACCGGTGCGCAACACAAGGCTTATTCGATCAGTCCGAGCTCCTTGTAGACCTGCTCGGCGCCCGGATGCAGTGGCGCCGTCGGCCCGTCAATGAACATATCTCTCTGTCTCAGCCTGGCGAGCGCCGGGTGGAGCGCGCGCAGGTCAGCTAGGTGGGTAAGCACCGCTTTGGCGATTACCGCGACTACGCGTGGGTCGACGGACGCCGATGTCACCAGCGTCGCGCGGCCGCCGAAGGTAGGCACGTCGGCGGCGATCCCATAGAGGTCTGCGGGAATGGTTCCACGTTGATAGTACAGACGGTAGTGGAGCAGCTTGTCGATGGCCGGGCCGTTAATCGCAACAAAATTGACCGCGCAAGCGGCCTCCTGGGTCTTGACCAGCGGCGAAGGGTGTCCGACGATCAGCATGCTGGCGTCGATCGCCCCGCTGCAGAGCGCTGACGTGGTCGCGTCGGCTCTCATCTCCACTGGCCGGATCCGCTCCTCGTCGCGCCAGCCGAGTTCCTCTTCGATAGCGTCCCAGGTCGCCCGGGTACCGGTACCTCGGCTGCCCACATTGACCCGTCGGCCCGCCAGGCCCGCAAGATCCTGAATATGCGAATCCGCACGAGCCATGACGGTAACGAGCTCGGGATAAAGAGACATCACGGATCGCAGACCGATAAACGGTCTGCCGATCCAGGCACCTTCGCCTTTGTAAGCCGCGAACTGGACGTCGGACTGGACGATGCCGAACTCCAGCTCACCGGACTGGATGGCGCTGATGTTATAGACCGATCCCGGCGTCGCCTCGGGCGAGCAGCGAACGCCATGCGTGCTCAGATCCCGGTTGACGATCTGGCAGATAGCCTTGCCCACGGGATAGTAGACGCCGTTGAGTTCGCCGGTGCCAACGGAGGCAAAAACCTCAGCGCCGGCGCACGCGGGGGCCAGCAGGACCGCGACGACACTGGTCAGGATCGCGACCACGAGCCCCACTCTGCGAAGCCCTGAATTTAGGTCTTGTTCGGTCATGCGGGCTCGTCCCACTTCATTACCAGGTCGTAGACCGATCTGAATGAATCAGGCGGGACGCTTACCGCACCCTGCAGCGGACGATCCATGGCGTAGATCAAGAAGATCATGATCCCCAGGAAAAACGCGGTGATCCCACCGAGAATGATCTGCGGCGCGAGCTCGATGTGCAGCATCCACAGAAATGAGATCATTAGGAAGGCGCCGATGAAGACCACATACCACAACACGCCCGGGATGGACGCGGTGACAGCGGCCAGCCGCTGCTCGCGGGCCACCATCATGGCATCCAAATAGCGCAGCAGCTCACTTTGCAGCTGCTCCTGCGTTTTCGTCGCGGGTTCGTAGGACATCAATGTCGAGCGGATCACCTCCAATCGGTGTTCGCCCCCCATCAACACGATCCCCTTGCGGCCGGCTGGCCAGTCCTTTTCGATGACATAATGCGTGTAGTCCCGCAGACCCG
Organism: Allostellaceae bacterium; assembly: GCA_035272665.1. Lineage (GTDB taxonomy): Bacteria > Pseudomonadota > Alphaproteobacteria > ATCC43930 > CGMCC-115725 > AP-15. Next base: position 10,077 of record DATEQL010000365.1, on the reverse strand, counting down.
CTTTCAATTCGCTGCGGAGCGGTTCGGGATAGCCATCGGTACTGTGATAAATGGTCGACAAATCCGAGGCCTCGCGGCCGACGTCGTCTTGGATATCCTTGGTATTCTGGAATGTCGCGACAGTCAGCAGGCCGAGCAGCACGGCGTAGACCAACCCGAAGGTGCTGGCGATATGGATGATCAGCTCATTGGAAGGTTCGTTTCGGTGCAGCAGGCGCCGCATCAATGGGTGGACCAGCAGGATGCCGAGCCAAGTGATTCCAACGAAAAAAGCGCAAAGCACCAGTGCCAGCTGCCCAGCCGGCAACCGGTCGAGCCATCCGCTGATCCAATCGGGCATCGCTTCCCCGCGCCTTTACTCGCCACAGCGGCTCAGTCCACACAGATCTCGGTGATCAGGTCATGGAGGCTGCTGTAGCAGCGATCGGGGACGCGCTCGATCCTGCGCAGTGCGAGGCCCTCGTCAGGGTGCACTTTAGCTAATCGCAGCAGGTCTTGCTTCATCGCTGGAAACTCCGCGCTGCGTAGATATTGCGGCACAAGGCGGGTCTCATCGTACATGCGCTCACAGGTCGGAGTCCGCAGTGAATCGTAGGCGGTGCGCGAATGGTAGGCTGCGGGTCCTTGGAGAGGGTTCCGTCCCCGCGCGCGGCGCGCACCGAGCCATGCCCCGAATACGACCCATGTTAAGGCGAGTGCCGCAGCAAACGCGGCCTTTAGCAGGTCGGTCATCGACGAAAAAGTCGACTCGTCCGTCGAGGCAGCCGAGGTGGACGGGTGGCCAGTCATCAAATATCCGCTGAGGACGAGGGCACCGAGAACCCCGAGCAGCGGATTAACCCAGCGGCTTGGCGCCACGGCGTCGCGTAAATACCTGCCGCGATCGAACCGGCACTCGTCCTCCTCGGCCGTTCCGTCAAGCTTTGTCATTCGATCTCTCCTGCACCTCAGAACCGCCCTTGGCTCCTCGGTCTGCGGTTCTCTTCGTTGATTGCGCTGGGACTACGAGGGTCACGGTGGGCAGGATAGGCAACCTCCGCCGTTCCCTATTGGGGCGTTTTGCGGTTTTAATTTTAGATCTTTGCGGAGGTATCCTCGTAGCATGCCGGGGTGATGTGATCGGGTGCCGGGTCGGCCGGTCGGGAGGGAAGAACGTCGCGGTGTTGCTGAACGCAGCTGGCCCGCAGGCCGTGAAGGCCAAAGGTCTCGAACGCCCGCTGCCACGCGAAAAACTCCTCCTCCGACATCTGATAGCGGCGACACGCCTCCTCCAGTGTGATCGTGCCGCTGGTCACCGCTGCCACGACCGCGGCCTTGCGACGGGCCACCCACCTCTTGGTGTCCGGGGATGGCAGCCCGTTGCTGGACGACATTCGGGCCATCGCTTGCCAACCTTTATTCGGCTGCCGGTACCGCGAACCTGAAAGACCAAAACATTCGTTTCCGAGAGGCGATTCTCCGCTCACGCAACCATTCGCGTGCAGCTACATAATCTTGGAGCGCTGCGCGGTCAGCGGCGACAACGGTGCCTTGCGTTCGGAAAGCGCAGGCAGTAGGACAGCGCGTGACGCCTTTCGTGCGGATGAACGCGGCCACTGTAGCCTTATACTCATCTTGAGACATGATCGGCGCCCCCTCTCGCCAAACCACCGGTAAAAGGTAAACATGTCGAGGCTGGCGTGCAGATGGCAGCAGGGCTAGCCGCACGCCGATCGCCATTGGGTCTCGAATCTCCCTTGTCAGGCTGCAGCCAGGGCCGTCATTAGATCCTGCAGGCTGTTATAGCTGCGATCGGCGACCTGCTCGAGCTTGTGCAGAACCACGGGCTCGTCGTTGTTCGCTCGCGCCATTCGCAGCAGGTCCTGCTTGGTCGCCGGGAACGAGACGCTCCGGAGGTACGCCGGTACCCTGCCGCCTGTCTCGTCATGGACACGAACGATGGTGGGAGAGGTGGTCACCGGCTCGTAGGCGGTATAGTGGGTTGCGGCCGCCGGCTCGTAAGCATGGTGGGTTACGGTTGTCGTCGTGTGCGTGTCGTATTCCGGCTCATGGATTGGGGTCAGCACCCGCGCGTGCCGGGTCCCGATCCAGGCGCCCGCCAAGGCTCCGGCCAAGCTGAGGAGTAGCCCCGAGAAGATCGCCTTGGCACCGGCAGCCGCGCCGCGTGCTGCGACTTCTGCCGCCTTGCGCGCCTGCTGCTCCGTTTGCGCCAATGCCGCCACAGCATCCTGCTCCATTTTCGCCACCCGCCGAGCGGCTTCCTCTTTACTGACGCCGGCCTGTGCCGCTACCAGTGTCGCGAGGCGGTCGCGCTCCTGGTCGGTTAAGCTGCCATTGACTACGCGCCGCCCAGCCAACGCCGCTATTTCGCTCGTGATCTGAGCGCGCGTCATCTGGGTCGGGTCCCCGCTGGAGGTCAATGATTGCTCCAGCTGGTCCGTCAGGCCCTGGGGACCGATCTGTTGCGCAACGCCGCTTGCGAGCGACCCGGCACTGCTGATAGCGCCACCCGCCGCAGAGCCGGCAGTCGACGCTGCGGTACCCAGAATTGCTCCGACGGCCTGGGCAAGCAAGACGGTCGCCAGCAATATGGCAACAGCCCAGACCGTGATGCCGTGCAATTCGGCATCGAGGTGGCTGTGCGTTCCGGACAGGCGGGCGGCGACGTAAGCGCCAAATGCCATCGACAAGATCAGATTGATGGCGGTCCAAATCCCGGCACCAAGCCCATAGCCCGCCATGTCGGAAGCGGTAGTCTGGGTGAAGCGGAGACCACCGGCACCAAGCGCCACGCCGAGCAGGCTGAGAAGGATCATGCTGGCTCCGGCCACGACACCCCCGGCCAATACCGAACCCCAGGACATCCGGCTGTAAGAGCGTCGCGATCCCACCCGCGTCGCGGTAGGAAGATTGGTTTCATCGTAAGCGGAAAACGACATGTTCGACTCCTATCGATCTCGGTTTGGCTGAGTGGTTCTCGCTGAAGGGGCTGCTCGCCCCGGGGATGGCTGCTCGGAAGAGTCGGAAGCTGTCATTTCGGGCCTTCCGAATTCGAACTGTGCAGCGGCCCCAGGGCGAGGTCGCGACCATTACGCAGGCTTTACCACCCGGTACTCGATGCGACGATTGCGAAATTTCCCCTCCAGCGTGTCATTGCCGGCGACTGGGTTGGCACTGCCATAACCCTTTGCCACAAGCATGCTTGGATCCACCCCGGCCTGAACCAGTGCTGCGCGCACCGCCTCGGCACGCTGTTGCGACAGTTGCACGTTTGCTGACGGATCACCCGTGTTGTCAGTGTACCCGGCGATCTCGACTGCGGTCCCGGAAGGGAGCTGCTTGAAGGCGGTCGCGGCATGCTGCAGCAGCGTCCTGCTGGCCGCTGGAATCTCCGCGCTGTTGGTCGGGAAGTTGATAATCGACTGGTTGAGTATGTTCAGCAGATCGGTGGTTGTGAACCCCGGGTGCAGTCCAGACAGCGCTGACTCTGTCCTGTTGGTGACCTCGGTAACTAGGTTGCCCACCTTGTCGCTGAGCGCGCCGAACACCAAACCGGTGGGGAGCGCCGACCGCAGCGAGCTGATGATCCCATCCCGATCGGAATCGCCAATCAACCCGCCGACCTTCAGCGAGTTACCGTCAAACACGGCCTGCAAACCGGAGGTCTTGAGGTTCTCTAGCGCGGTTCGGAGATCGACTAGCCAGGGTGCCGGTCCGGCGTTGGCGTTGATCGTGATGTCACCCTTGACCTTGTCGGCGCCGAACACGCCCTTAAGCGCGTCCATGATCGACGTTCGTGTCGATTCGTCGTGCACCACGCCGGAATAGGTAATGACGCCATCGTCATTGGTCAGCGCGAGGTGCGCTGGTATCGACGGTATCGGCGCCGGCGGCAAGACGGTCGGAGCCGGGGTCGTCGCCACGACCGGCGCCGGCTGATTCCCCGACAGCAGGTACCAGAAGAGGCCGAGCACGCCAAGCCCGGCGAGCAGCGGGATCAGCCACCGCCCCAAATGCGGAGCGTCGTGGATCACGTTGATGGCACGAGGCGCTACTTGCTCTACGCGGCGCGTCGTTGTTTGCACCGGCGTGGTCTGCAGAAAGCCGGAGAGCGCGGCCGGGATACCCGATGGGATGACCCCGCCGGGTGTAATCTGGCCAATCAGTTTCGGCAGCATATAACCTACAGCCGTAGCGACAACGCCGCTCCCGAGGCCGAGCCTGCTCGCGATCCCGCCAAGCGCAGTGCTGCCGAGCGCCTTCTCGACTTGCGGACCTGCGAGAGCCGCCCCGTCGGTTCTGCCGAGCCATGAAGTAACTTCGGAGCCGAGCCCGGCTGATCTGAACTTGTCGATAAACCCGCTTACCCCGCCCGGGGAGCCGGTGATCAGGTGCACGACTTCCTGCATCAGCTGACCCGATTTCGGGCCAAGCCCAAACCGGCCCGCGACATCCTCGATCGCATTATCAATCATGGTCATTTCATCTCTCCCATAAGGCGGACACTTGCTACCCGCGCGTGAGTTTGTGGTTGTTGCTGTGGCGTCGCGTCACAATTGGGCGCGAGAGCTGCGGACGGATATTCGTCCGTCCACAGCCTTTGTCGTCCGCGAGATTGTCCGAGGCGGGCATCCGCCGCGGCCTCCTCGAATGTTCTTCAGGCTCTCGGCGTCGTCAGCGGTCTCCCGTCGGGGCCCAGCCGCTCGATCTCGACTTGCTGGCGGCGGATCTTGTCGTGTACGGTCTCGACGTGATCGCTGCCGATCTTCTTCAGCGCGACCTCCTCGACCACCCGTGCAGTCTTGCTGACCAGAACCTGCTCGGCGGTCTCTCGGATATCTATCGTGGCGTCTGCCCAGTCGATCTCGCCGAGGTATTTCGGATCGTTGACGGCGCGGCGCAGAACGTCGGCATGCTCCTCGTGCAGGGTCACGTCCGCCGAAACTTCACGCTCGGTGACAAAACGGCGCACGCGTGTCTTGCCGGTTTCGACCATGCGCTTGCCGACGTCCAGTTGCTCTTCGGCAAGACGGAGCACCTCGTCATGCACCTCGGCCAGCTTGGGAGACACCGCGACCTTCTGTACGGCGGCAATCGGAGCTGCGGCGATCGAAGCAACGACGGCTTCCACTTTGGCGGCCGGTGCGATGCCGGTGGTTACCGCGCGGTCATGGACGTCGATCGGGCGATGGATGTCCAGGATGCCCGTCGCGTGCGCGACCTCGCTGTCCGGCACGCGCACCGAGACGACCATCCCACCTCGCTCGAGCGATTGGGTGTATACGTCAGCTTCGTGTTCAGCCAGCCCACCGCCGAACATGCGCTGCCACAAGCCGGGCTGACGCAAACCGACCCGACTCTTGTCGAAACAACTGATGTCGTCGGCATGGAAACCGCCTGCCTTCAGCGCCTCGACAGCGGCCTGGGCATTTGCTGGAGTGTCGAACGCTGCAACAACGGTCTGGTAATTCATACTATCCCTCCTGGTTGGACTGATGCGGCTTTGCGCCAGAATCGGGGCTTTCCCCGACTGTTGGCGCCTCCACCGGAAGGCGCGTGACCACCGCTTCGTGGTGACGAAGGGTCACGCTCTCCTGGTGTCTTTCCGTCGATCTCACTCGCCGAACGCGCACCTCCTCCTTCAGGAATAGGCGACGCTCGATGACGAGCACTTCCTCGACAATCGGAATCACGACGGTGTCGCCCTCTTCTCTGATAGAGGGCATCGTGTCGACCTGCCGGCCTATCGGGGTCCGATCGATCTCCACCGTTTCGTGCGCGAGCAGCTCGTCGATCAGCTGCTCCCGCTCGTGAGTGACTCTCGCGACCTGGACGAGGCCCGTTTCCACAACCTGCTTCGAGACCGTAACCTCTTCGGCGAGAAGAGGGATGACGGTTTCGCCGGTTTGCTCGGGAGTGCGGTCGTCGTCGGTCCGGGGTTGCACGGTCGCTTTCACCCAATATCGGTGCCTCCGCTCAGCGGGGCGCTTCGTCGCGCGGTCTGCCCCCTCTCGTCGAGCCGTGCTCGTGGGGGCGGATCGCGAGGATCACAGGATGAAGGATAGGAGGAGATCAGCGGTTCGCGATTGGAGCCGCTTGCTGTGTTAGTAGTGAATCCTTGCGGAGATGCCTCCCCGCCAACCCGGGGAGGGGCTGGCTCCGTTCGGCGCGGCGTCATCTCGAACCGCAGAGACCTCAGAACATGCTTCGGGTTCGCGAACCCACGCCCGCAGCGCGCTCGAAGCAGCGACCGGGCGTCCTTCGGTCGTCACATAAATTCGAATTTACCGGATCTTAACTGTCATGTGCGTGTCATAGATGCTTGATCACGAAACGCGACGATGAAGGTAGAGAAATATCGGATTGTCGAGTGGACCAGCGTGTTTAAAGATGGCTCGCGGATAGTGGAATACGCGCTACAGTGTCAAACCGGGAGCGACCCAACGAAATGGAACACGCTCGGAACATCTCCTACGCTGGCGGGTGCACGTCAAGCGCTTCTCTTTCACGCACCGAATTATGGTTGCGGATTTAGCTGAACAGTCATGGCCGAACCGTTTTCCAGAGAAGAGTCGCTCGCTATTGTGAGGCGAACCTATCAAGAGGTGATCGATACGCTGCTATTCATTTCGGACGAGATGGAAATGCAGTGGCTGCCGACGAGAGACGGGGTGAGCGCGCTCCGATTGGCTGCAGGTCTGTTGGCGTTGACCAAAGAATTGACCTAGCAGGTTACCCGAACGAGGAGGTTTTGCCGACTGAGGCAGTAGGCGATCCCCAAATCCGCCGAGGACTACCGCGGACAGCGTCAACCTCGCCATCTTTGCGTCGAGATCGAAGCGTATCATACCCGCCAGCATGGGCTCCCGCTCTGCCAAGGGCGTTGCCAGCTCGATTCCCGGTTATTTCCCGGTTAGGCGGTTTGTCGAACCGGGACCGAGTGTGTAAGTAGCTGACAAAAAAAGATTATTCGGTCGATTTTGCGCCCGACACCGATTTTTTCCCCGGTTTTTCCCGCGAAACCGGGAAACCACTTCTCTCCACGAGGGCGGTGCGATAGAGGGCGAGCGTGTCGCGGGCGACGATCTCGTCGGTGAAATGGCACTCGATCAGTGCCCGGCCGGCCCGCCCCATCGCGGCGCGTCTAGCCGGATCAGCGGCCAGCGCGGCGATCGCGTCGGCGATCGCGTCGACGTCGTGCGGCGGCACGAGGAGCCCGGTCTCGCCGGGGTGGACCGCCTCGCGGCAGCCCGGGACATCCGCGGCGACTAGCGGGCGACCGCAGGCGGCCGCCTCGAGCAAGGCCTTCGGTACCCCCTCGCCATAGGTCGATGGCAGCACGGCGATTGCCGCGCGGCGCCAGACTGTACGCACATCTGAGACTGGACCAAGCCAATCGATTCCGGGTTCGGCGGCGAGCGAGCGCAGCGTTTCCGCGGTCAGCGAGTTTGCATTGTCGGGGTCGGTCGGCCCGACAAGCAACAGATGGATTGGCAGGCCACGCGCCCGCAGCCGGCGGATTGCCGCGGCCGCTTCAAGCACGCCCTTGTCGCGCAGCATGCGGGAGACGAGTGCCACGGTCATGGTGCCGCCATCCGGGTCGGGCAGCGGCACGAAGCGGGTGATGTCGACCCCTGATCCTCTGATCAGCGCGATCTGCTTGGGGTCAATCCCGAAACCCGCCAGAGCGGCACGGTCTTCGGGGTTCTGCGCCACGACCCATCCCCGCCCGCTGCCCGCCGCGAGACGAAGCGCCATGCCCAGCGGCCGGCGACGCAGCCTTGCGGCTGTCGTCATGCCCGAAAAGCTGGAGCCGAGACCCATCACCGAATCGACCGAAGCCGGAGCATCCGCGGCGTGCGGGAAGGCAAGCCGCCGGGCAAGACCGCCAAACAACACCGGCTTCAGCGCGACGTGGTGGACGATGTCGGGCCGCTCGGCGCGATAGAGCCCGGCGATCGCCATGATCGCCCGTATCGCGCCGAGGAGCCCATCGCCGCGCCGCCGCCACGCGATCGGGCGCAAGGCGAAACCCTCCTCGCGGATCTGCTCGCCATGCGCCCGCACACGGGTCGCCACCACCACCTCGAAGCCATGGTCGCGCGCGGCCCGGGCGACCGGCAGACGATGCGAGCAAAAATACCAATCCTCGGTCACCAGGAAGAGAAGCTTTGGTCGGCGCGCGCTCCCCGGGCCGGTCGACGGCAACGGTGACGACAGCCGAAGCATGGGATCGGGGAGGGCCACTCGGGTTGCGCTGGCCTTGTTTCGGGACCGGCGCCTCTTTAATGCATTTGCGGCGAGATGGCTTGCGCAATTGGATCGCAGGTTCGGCCGTGGAGGATCACGCCTGGCGCGCATTCTGGTGACCGGGGCGGCCGGCTTCATCGGCCGGGCGCTGTGTCGTGGCTTGGTCGAGCGCGGACATGAGGTGCTTGGCTGGACGCGCACCCCGGCGGAGCCGATCCCTGGTGCCGAGCTTCGCCCGCTCGGCGATATCGGTCCGCTGACGAGCTGGTCGGAACATCTCGCGCCGGTCGACATCGTGATCCATCTCGCCAACCGGGCGCATCGTCCGGTTCGAGCCGGCGCCGAGCAGCAAGAAGCCGAAGCGGCTGCGGCCTTGGCGCTCGGGGCGGCGGCCTGCGGGGTGCGGCGGCTCGTCCATATGAGCTCCGTCAGAGCGATGGGCGAAGCGACCCAGCCCGGTGTCCCGTTCCGGCCGACCGACCCGCCGCAGCCCCGGGAAGCTTACGGTCGCGCCAAGCTGGCCACCGAGCAGGCACTTTTGGCAGCGGCCCGTCAGACCGGCCTCGAACTCGTCATCCTACGCCCGCCGCTCGTTTACGGACCGGCCGTCACAGCGAATTTCCGGGCGCTGATCCGGCTCGCCGCAAGCGGGCTGCCGTTGCCGTTCGCCGGTATCGACAACCGGCGCAGCCTGATCTTTCTCGACAACCTCGTCGATGTCGCCGTGCGCGCCTCGCTCCAGCCCGTTGCCGCCGGACATGTGCTGCTGGTCCGCGACGCGGTCGATCTGTCGACGGCCGAGTTGGTCTGCGCGCTGGCTGCCGGGCTCGGCCGCCCGGTACGGCTCTTCGCAATGCCCGAAGCCGTGTTCGCGACGCTTCGTCGGCTCCCGCTATTCGGCCCGCTTGTTGCGCGTCTGACGCTCTCGCTGCAGGTCGACGACAGCGCGACGCGCACCCTGCTCGATTGGGCGCCTCCGGTCTCGCCCGAAGCGGGGCTGGCGGCGACGGCGCGCGCTTTTCGCCATCGGATGTGATGCCCGACACCTGTGTTTGCCGCAGCGGGCGCGCTATATCGGCTCGGCATAATGAGTTGCACAGGAGGCCGCCTTGCCGAGCTTCGACATAGTCTCGCGGATCGATCTCGCCGAGGTCGACAACGCGCTTGCCGGAATGACGCGCGAGATCGGCACGCGCTTCGACTTCAAGGGCAGCAAATGCACGATCGAGCGTCAGGAAGGGATTGTCACCCTGCTCGCTGACGATGAGCTAAAGTTGAAGCAGATGCACGAGCTGTTGAAAGTGCATCTGACCCGGCGCAAGGTCGACGCCGCGGCGCTCGACTACAAGCCGCCGGAAAAGGCCTCCGGCAACAAGCTGCGGCAGACGATCGTGCTGCGCCAAGGCGTCGACGCGAATCTGGCCAAACAGCTGATCCGAGAGATCAAAGAGAGCAAGCTCAAGGTCCAGGTGTCGGTCCAGGGCGACGAGCTGCGCATCACCGGCAAGAAGCGCGACGATCTCCAGATGGCGATTGCCCTCGTTCGCGGTCTAAAGATCGAGCAGCCGTTGCAATACCTGAATTTTCGCGAGTAGGGCGCGCCGGCAACGCATCCTTGATCGAGCCAGCCTCAGCCGCTATTATCATATGAGGCCTAGTCCCCTTCGTCTAGAGGCCCAGGACACCGCCCTCTCACGGCGGCAACACCGGTTCGAATCCGGTAGGGGACGCCAATTATATCAGCGACGTCTGGGGAACCGACCAACAAGTTCCCAAAAATTTCCCAAAAAGCCGCAGTTGGACGGTTGTGGGACTGGCTCCCGACCC
>DATEQL010000364.1:0-5449 GCA_035272665.1 Allostellaceae bacterium | reverse complement strand
CTCTTGATGTCGCCCTGACCGACCGGTCGCAGTCGCTCGGCAGCTTCTCGCAGAAAGCGCAAAAGCCCGGCTTCGGTGTCCTGCCGAGCTTGGGCGCGGCTCGTTGTGACATGCACTGAGAATGCGAGCGCCGTGTCGCCGTTGGCGCCGGCGGGCAAAGTCTCGCGATAGGCTCGCAAGCCGGCCTTGAGCCTCTCAGGCGGGTTGATCAGCGGCGCGGCGAAGATCGGCAAGCCGAGCCGAGCGGCAAAGGGGAAGGTCTCAGGGCTGTTGGCGGCGACCCGCATCGGCGGGTGCGGCGACTGGACGGGGCGGGGTATCACGCATAGGTCATGCGCGCGAAAATATTTGCCCTCAAACGAGAAGTTTTCAGTCTTCCAGGCCGCGAGGATGAAGTCGAGCGCCTCCTCAAAGCGCTCGCGGCTCTCTTCCTGCCGGACGTCGAACCCAACATAATAGAGCGGGAAAGCGCCCCGTCCGACTCCGAATTCGAGCCGTCCGTCGCTGAGGATGTCGGCGATTGCCGCCTCCTCGATGATCTTCACCGGGTTGTGCAAGGGCAGCAGGGTCACCGCCGTCCCGAGCCGAATCCGGCTCGTACGCTGCGCCGCTGCCGCCAACACCATCAGCGGATCGGCGAGGATCGAGAAGGCCCGGCTGAAGTGAAGCTCACCTAGCCATGCGGTATCAAAGCCGAGTTCGTCGCCGAGCTCGATCTGCGCCATGATGTCCTTGTAGCGCTGGCGCTCGGTGAACCCACTCGCACACGGCAATTGGTCGAAGAAGCCGAAGCGCATTTTTTTCCTCCAGCCGTTGTCCGTTGCCGCGCGGACCGCGGATACCACGGCGCGCCTGCCCGCAGCAACCGGGCGTTGCAGTATCCAGAGGAACGAGCTTCGGCTAGGATCGCTACAACGATAGCTACCGGATCTGACCTCTCGTGTTCCTTCCTGCCATTCCCTCCCCCGCTCGCGGGGGAGGGTTAGGGTGGGGGCGCCACGGGTATGTAAGCCTGCCCCGGCGGGTAGGTCGGATATTTCGGCAGATTTGGGTCCATGTAATCCCAGGGCTGGGCGCTCTTAACGAAAATGTCGGCTGCGGGTCGAAACCCGCTCGGGTCGTCGAGAGTGCCGACTCTGATCGCGACCAGATCCGACCTGGCGGAGACCAGCAGGAACAGCATGGAGCCGCAATCCCCGCAGAATGCGCGGGTTATCTCGTTACCGCTGTCCGCCGCCTTGACGTAGAGTTTCGGCTCGCCCTTGGTGACCCGGAAACCCGCGGCGGGAACCCGCAGGCCCGCCGCATAAGCGCTGCCGCTCTGGCGCTGGCAATCGCGGCAGTGGCAGAGCAGGGCAAAGCCGGGGTCTCCCGTCGATTCATAGCGGACGGCGCCGCACAAGCAGCCGCCGGTCATCGGTGACGCCACGGCTATCCTAGGTCGCCGCGGGCTCCTTGGCTGCGCCGAAGGTCGGGTAATCGGTATCGTCGAGAAAGGCCTCGTCGCCTTCGGTCGGCAGCGGCTCGGCATAGCCAAGAGCACCCTGGATGTCGTTGCCCCAAACCTCGCGCGGCAACTCGTACAACACCTCGACGCCATAGCCGTTCGGGTCGCTGATGTAGAGGCTGTGGGTCATGCCGTGATTGACCCGGCGGTGGAATTTCACACCCTTGCTGCGCAGAAAGGCGAGCTGCTTGAGCCACGCCTCGCGGTTCGGCATCGAGATCGCGATGTGGTTGACGGCGACCGGCGTCTTGAACATGTCCCAGTCCGCGGGCGGCGCCGGCAGGTCCGGGTTCTCGCACAGCGCGATGTCGTGGTGGTTCATCTGCCCGCCGTGGTCACCGCTGTAAAAGCGCATCTTGCCGTTGCGCCGCAGCGATACGCCAACCTGCTTGAAGCCGAGGATCTCGGTCCAGAACCGGTGTGATTCCTCGATGTCTCGCACATTGATCACAAGGTGGTTGATGCCTGTCGGGGTCAACGCTTCCGCGGGGGCGATGGGAACTACGTGAGATGTGCCGTCTGCCATTGTGCTGCTCCACGATCCTGCCAGAGGTTTGCCACTCTTATTCACAATAGGAAATCGGCGCCCGCTTCGCCAGCCGATAGTGACTCGTCCCCGGGTAGAACTCGGGGCGCCAACCGATGGCTCCCGCCCGGCGGCACTCCAGGGGCGCACGCGGCGTCGTCTTCCCCAAGCTTCTTTAGCCTCTCGTCAATCCGAAGCTTTTGGAATCAGACCCGTCGACTCGTCTCGTCAGACGAAGTGGCTTACCAGCCGATCCGTGACGTCTCGCAGGTCCCGCGACGGGTCCTCTCCCGGCCCGACCGTGAGAACCGGGTGGGTTATGCCGGCGTCGATGATGCGGGCCAGACTTTCGCGGCAGCGCGACGGGCTACCAACCACCGCGAACCGGTCGAGGGCCGCATCGGAATGACGTCGTTCACTGGGTGCGGGCCCTCGGCAAACCGCTGGACCGCCGACGGGCTGAGGCGCATCTCGGCGAAGATCGGCAAGACCGGGTTGACGAACGAACAGCCAGGCTAGCCATACGACGAACGGTCTCGCGGCCTCCCGCGCTTTGGTTTCATCGTCCGACATCGACACCAACAGCGGCGCGCCTATCGGCTGAAATTCCCATTCACCTCGGTGCGACCGCACTGCGGGTTGGCCGTTATCACGGCCACCGTGCTGCCGCGGACGAAATTCTTTGCGCGGAACCCAAAAAGCCACACTATGGCCTTCGCGGAAGCGGAATCCGGGGAATGTCGGTCCAGTCGCCGCGCCAGTCCAAACGGGAGGAAAGCCATGAAATTCGTCAGGCCACTACTACTGACAATCTTCCTGATCGGTGGCGCGAGCCTCGCCGTTGCCCAGGAGCTGACACCGGTAGGGCATCCCGAGCAACTCGGGTTTTCTACGACGCGCTTGCAACGGCTGACCCAAGCCTATCAGGGCTATGTCGATCGCGGCGAATTGCCGGGAGCGGTATTGCTGGTCGCAGTCGGCGACAAAATAGCCTACCTGCAGGCGGTCGGGTTTCAGGATCGGGAAAAGAAAATTCCGATGAAGACCGACGCGATTTTCCGCCTCGCCTCGATGACCAAGCCGATCGTCTCGGTCGCGGCCATGACGCTTGTCGAGGAAGGCAAGCTCGACCTCGACGCCCCGGTCTTGCAGTACCTGCCGGAGTTCGCCGATCTGAAGGTCGGGGTCGAAACCACCGACCCGGCGACAGGTAAACCGACCTTGACGCTCGAGCCGCAAAGACGCCCGATGATCGTCCAGGATCTGCTGCGCCACACCGCGGGGTTGGTCTATGGTCAGTTCGGCGACCACCTCGTCCATCAGGCCTATCGCGCTGCCAATGTCAGCGACCGCAACGAGACCTTGGCCGAAATGGTCACCAAGCTGTCGAAGATCCCGCTCGCCCACCAGCCGGGTGAGGTCTGGGAATACAGCATGGCCGTCGATGTGCTCGGCCGCGTCATCGAAGTCGTCTCCGGCATGGACCTCGACCGCTTTATCGCCGAGCGCGTGACCGGACCGCTGCACATGGCGGCGACCGATTTCTATGTCCACGAGGCGAACCTGCCGCGCCTGGCCGAGGCGCAGGCGGATGCGGCGGGAAAGGCGCCGTCGCTGCCCGACGTCACAAAAAAGCCAAGGCGGTTTTCTGGCGGCGGCGGATTGGTGTCCAGCGCCGCCGACTATCTACGATTCTGCGAGATGCTGCTCAACTCCGGCGAATATAACGGCGTCCGACTGTTGGCGCCGCACACTGTCGCGCTGATGACCTCGGACGCCCTACCACCCGGGGTCGGCTATTCGGAGCGGGCGGCGACGACGACTGGTGACATCGCGCCGACCCCGGCGATGGGCCAGGGCTTCGGGCTCGGCTTCGCGGTGCGCACCGCGCCGGGCCGCAACCCCGAGCCCGGCTCGGTCGGCAATTTCTATTGGACCGGCGCCTGGGGCACGACCTTCTGGGTCGACCCCGCCGAGAAATTGATCGCGATCCAAATGATCCAGGTACCGTTGTCGGAGGGCGGCAGATATCGCCGCGCCTACCGCAACCTGGTCTACCAGGCGATGGCAACCCAGGAGTGACTGGGGCGCTCGCGTAGCCTGGCTCGATGCCACTTTTTCGCCGGGCTGCGCAAGGCCGGGATGCCGGTGGGATGACCGGCGTTGCAGTTGGCCATGATCCCGGTCGTGGCGGCCGGGGGAAGATTCGGCGATCCGAGTGTAGGTGCTGCAATAACATGAAATGGGCGCGTTCCCGCTCGAAGTAGGCTAAATTCGGCGCGGGAATTGTCGCCGCCCCAGCCATGGCCACAACGACTGCCACCACCCGCCGTCTCGCCGCGATCCTCGCCGCCGATGTGGTGGGCTATTCGCGCCTGATGGGCGCCGACGAGGAAGGCACGCACCAACGCGTCCAGGCACATCTGCGCGAGCTGGTCGATCCGAAGATCCGCGAGCATCACGGTCGCATCGTCAAGACCACCGGCGACGGCGTGCTGGCGGAATTCGCCAGCGTCGTCGACGCGGTACGCTGTGCGAGTGAAATTCAGCGCGCGATGGCTGACCGCGATCTGGACCTCGCCGAGGAACGGCGCCTCAGATTTCGCATCGGGGTCAATCTCGGCGACGTGATCGCCGATGGTGACGACATTTATGGTGACGGTGTCAACATCGCGGCGCGGCTGGAGGGGTTGGCGGCGCCGGGCAGCATCTGCATCTCGGGCACGGTGCGCGACCACATCGGCGACCGGCTCCCTTACGCCTTCGAGGACATGGGCGAGCAGAGCGTCAAGAACATCGCGCGGCCGGTGCGAGCCTATGCGTTGCGACCCGGCGGCGTCGCTTCCCTGCCGGCCTCTGGATTGCCGGTGCGGCCATCCCGGCGCGGCCGCGTTATCGTCGGTGCGGCCGCCGCGGCTGCGCTCGTCATCGTTTGCATTGCCTGGTGGTTTTGGTCGGGGGCGATCTCCCCCTCCGGAGGCGGAAAGCCGGCGGACCAAGCGACTGCTGCTGCAACGCCGATGCCCGCCGCGCCGGCCGCCACCTCAATCTCGCAGCCCGCAGTCGCTCCGCGCCTGTCGATCGTCGTGCTGCCGTTCGTCAATCTCAGTGACGACCGGGAGTGGCAGTATTTCGCGGATGGGATTACGGAAGACGTGACGACCGATCTGTCCCGGATCGCGGGCAGTTTCGTGATCTCGAGCAATTCCGCGTTCACCTATAAAGACAAGCCGGTCAACGCCAAGCAGATCGGTCGCGAGCTCGGCGTGCGCTATGTGCTCGAAGGCAGCGTCCAGCGGTCGGGCAAGCAGGTTCGGATCAACGCCCAGCTGATCGATGCCGAGACCGACGCGCATGTGTGGGCAGAGCGGTTCGAGCGCGACATCGGCGATCTGTTCGCTCTGCAAAACGAGATC
>DATEQL010000363.1:0-8082 GCA_035272665.1 Allostellaceae bacterium | reverse complement strand
GTGTTGGACGAGGGCGAAGCCGCCGAGGCCGAGGCCGTCGCCCAATCCGGGATGCCGCGTGGCGTGGTGCGCCTCGTAGCACCAATGTCGTTCGGCCTCGCCCACGTGGCCCCGATCCTGCCCGAGTTCCTGGTCGCGTATCCCGAGGTGACGATCGATCTCCATCTCGGCGATGAGATCATCGACCTCGTCGGCGGCGGGTTCGATCTGGCCCTGCGGATTTCTGCTCTCAAGGATTCCAGCCTGATCGCGCGGCGGCTCTGCGAGGTCCGGCGCCTCGTCGTCGGCGCACCGGCGTATTTCGACCGGCGCGGCCGCCCGACCCATCCGGCTGAGCTCACCGACCACGACTGTCTCGGCTACGCCTATCTGCCGTCGCCCGAGGTTTGGCGTTTCGTTCATGTCGGGGGCGAGGAAGCGGCGGTAACGCCGCGCGGCCCGCTGCGCGCGAACAACGCCGATGCGCTCGTGCCGGCCTTGCTGGCGGGGCTCGGTGTGGCGATCCAACCCGAGTTCACGGTGTGGGAATATCTACAGGCCGGGCGGCTCGATCAGGTGCTGGCCGAGTGGTCCTTGCCTCCGGTCTCCTTGCACGTGGTGACGCCGCCGGGCGGGCTCCGTCCGGCGCGAGTCAGCATTCTGATCGACTTCCTTGTGCGCCGGCTTGCGGCGGCACCTTGGGCGAAATGACAGCAACCGCCGCAAAACTCAGTGCTTCCGGGCTCGCGGCCCCTTGCGGCGGCTGAACGCGCGCTCATATAAATGATGCTATAATATCAATTAGTAAATGGTTAAATGATGCCGGCAAAGCAGGAGTTGGGTGCTCTGCTAAATTCCGCTGCTAAATTCCTCTGCCAATCCGCTGCCAACCCCGGTTAGGAGGGCTAAAACCGCACAGAATTCCGCTGCCGGCCGATGCGCCAGAATCGTAGCCAAGTTGCTGATATACAAAATATTTTAGACGTCGATAGGGCGATTTTCGGGCGCTAAAAGGCGTTTTTTCCTCTGCCGACGGGGAAATGCCGACAGGGTCAACCATGGTCCGACCACTGCCCCGGCCTCGGCCTCTCAGGCGCTATGGCGCGGCGACCAGCTTGCCACAGGCCTGTGGCAGGTCCCCGAGCAGCAGCGGCTTTACCGGCCCCGGCGGCGGATGGCGTGCCTGAGGGGTGAACCACCAATCGAGCTCCTTGCCGCAGCCGTCGCTCGCCGGCGGCGGCGCCTGAGCCCGGCACTCCGACTGGCCGCTCGGGCAGAAGAGGCGGATATGGAAGTGGTAGTTGTGGCCCCACCACGGTCGGATCTTGGCGAGCCAGGTCCGGTCCAACCCGGCCTCGCGGCAGAGCGCGCGCTTGATCGCCGGGTTGACAAAGATGCGCTCCACCGCGGGCTCGCGCGCCACGGCCTCGAGCAGCTGCTTCCGCTGCGGCGTCCAGGTCGCCTCGTCGACATCCTTGCCGTCGGCCGCGACGACATCGGTCGCCGGCATCTCGTCGCGCTCAGCAGCGGTGAGACGGCGGCTCGGCATCGGCGTCAGCCAGATATCGGCGTCGAGCCCGATCTGATGCGAGCCGTGTCCGGTCAGCATCGGCCCACCCCGCGGCTGGGCGATGTCGCCGACCAGGAGGCCCGGCCAGTCGGCCTCCGCCGGCAGCTTCTGCGCCAGGCGCTCGAGAAAGGCGATCAGGAAGGGGTGGCCCCAGGCGCGGTTGCGCGACGGGCGCATGACTTGCCAGCTCGGTCCGTCGGCGGGCAGCGCGACACCGCCCTCCAAACAGCCCCGCTCATAGGCGCCGATCGCCTCCGCTGGGCCCGGCGCCGGCGTCGCCTCGCTGCCGAACAGGCGCTGGGCCGCGTCGCGTGGCAGGCGTGCCAGCACCGTCGCGCGGTGCGCCACCTCCTCGGCGGCCGTGTCCTGCGCGAAAGCATGGCCGCCGCCGCCCCCGAGTGCCAAAAGCCAGGCGCAGAATAAGGCCACGCGCATGGTCAAAACGTCTTTTTCAAAAGTCGAGATCGGCGTAGTGGGCGGGCGGCGGAACGCCGGGCACGTGGTCGGCAAGGATCGGCCGGAAGCTCGGCCGCGACTTGATTCGCGCGTACCATTCCTTGGCCGACTCGTTTGCCCCCCACGGCACGTCGCCGAGATAGTCGAGGCTCGACAGCTGTGCCGCCGCGGTGATGTCGGCGATCGAGAAATGGTCGCCGGCCAGCCATCGCCGGCGCTCGACGAGATACCCGATGTAGTCGAGGTGGTGCGGCAGGTTGGCATGCCCAGCACGGATCGCCTGCGAATTCGGCTGTCCTTGGCCGAGATAACGCTTCATCATCTTTTCACCGAGCAGGTTCTCGGTGACCTCGACATTCATCTTGATGTCGAACCAGGAGGTCAGGCGCCGCACTTCGGCCCGGTCGATCGGGTTGATGCCGATCAGGATCTTCTCGCGATAGACCTCGTCGAGATATTCGACGATCGCAGCCGTGTCGGCGAGCACGGTCCCGTCCGGCTCGATCAGCACCGGCACCTCGCCGGCCGGGTTGAGGGCGAGGAATTCCGGCCGCCGCTCCCAGACCTTCTCCGTCTTCAACGTGAAGTCGAGGTTCTTCTCTCTCAGCACGATGCGCACCTTGCGCGCGCAGGGAGAGAGCCAGAGGTGATAGAGGACGCGCATGCCGCGGATTGTAACGATCAGCGGCGCCGGTGAACACGCCCGATCACCGCGATAACCGGTTGACCGCATAGCGAACTGGCGCGGCCGCTCGCCCGATCGGCGGATGCCGAATCACCTCTTCGATCATTCGACGCGGCGCCCTGAACGCGTTAGTCTTGCGAGCGACCGAAAACCCGAAGGAGAGGATCCCGCCGATGCCGCTCAACGCACTACATCACATCACGGTCCAGACCGATGACCTCGAAGCGACGCGCGACTTCTATCGGGACATTCTCGGCCTCGAGGTCGGGTTCCGTCCGGATCTCGACTTCCCCGGTTACTGGCTCTACTGCGGCGACGTGCCGGTCGTACATCTGGTCCCGCGGCAGAACGCTATCGGCGGCGGTCCGTCACGCGATACCGGCCCCTTTGACCACTTCGCCTTCCTGGCCTCCGATTTTCCGGCCGTCAAGGCGACGCTCGACAAGAAGGGCATCAAATATCGCGAAAACCACATCCCAAAGCCGGCGATCGATCAGCTGTTCTTCCCGGACAACAACAACGTGATGGTCGAGCTGAACTTCCCGCGAGCCTGACCCCGCTAGCCCTGCGCGTGGAGCACCTTGCCGCCGACCTCGACCGGCTTGGCCGCGATCAGCACGAAGGCGATCACGCAGGGCACCGTCCCGCGATTGATCCAATTGTGGATCGTGCCGCGCTGCACCAGCACATCGCCAGCTTTGAGATGAACCGTCGAGCCGTCGAGCTCCATGTCGATTTCGCCCGACATCACGACGGCATAATCGATCGAGTCGGTACGATGATTTCGGGGGCCGGCTCCGGGAGCGAGCTCGAGAACGCGGAAGACGGTGCCGTTGTCGAGCGTCGTACCGGTCTGGCGCAGCCCGCCATCCTCTTCGCCGGTATTGTCGACAGGAAAGCCTTCGGTCGTCCAGACGACGCAAGAGGTGGCACCCGGCCGTGACGAGACGAGGTTTTTAGCGATCTCATCGATCTTGACAACGGCGCGGCCAGACGCATCGTGTCCGGTGACGACCCGGCGGAACTGCAAAGCCATGTTCGGCCTCCTCCGTGGCTGATGTGGGTATACGATAATGCAGCTGCGCGTCCGTTCGATCACCTATCTCGCCGAAGCCATCAACGGGTACGAACTCGTCGACCCGCGCGGGCGCGACCTGCCGCGGTTTGCGGCCGGCGCCCACATCGACCTGCGGCTCGGCGGCCTCCTGCGGCAGTACTCGCTGTGCAACGATCCCGCCGAACGGCGGCGCTATTGCATCGCCGTGCTGCGCGAGGGCGCGAGCCGTGGCGGCTCACGCCATCTGCACGACGCGGTTCGGGTCGGGGATCTCCTCGAGGTCTCGATGCCGCGCAACAACTTTCCGCTCGATACAGCAGCCGAGCGGCATCTTCTGATCGCCGGCGGGATCGGCATCGCCCCGATCATGTCGATGATCGCCGAGCTGCGCCGGCGCCGGGCCGACTTCCGGCTCCACTATTGCGCCGCTTCGGTCGCGAGGACGGCGTTTCGTGACGATTTGGTGCCGCTCGCCGCCGAAGGACGCGTGTGCTTCCATCACGACGGCGGCGATCCCGCGCGCGGCCTCGATATCGCGGCAGCGCTGCGCGATCCGCCTCCCGGAACTCATCTCTATTTTTGCGGTCCGGTGAGCATGATGGCGGCGGCGGCCGGAGCGGCGAAAGAATGTCCGGCGGGCACGGTGCACTACGAATATTTTACCTCACCACCCCCGATGGAGGTCGTCGAGGATCGACCGTTTCGCGTCAGGCTCGCAAAGCGCGGCGTCGAGTACGACGTCGCGGTCGGCGAGACGATCGTCGGCGTGCTGCGCCGACACGGCATCCCCGTCCCCACCTCCTGCGAGCTCGGTTATTGCGGCGCCTGCCTGACGCGCTATCTCGACGGCGAGCCCGATCATCGCGATCAGGTGCTCAGAGAATATGGCCGCGGGCGGTATGTGCTGATCTGCTGCGCCCGCTCAAAGACGCCCGTTCTCCATCTCGATCTATAGAGCTATTCGCCCTATCGCTTCGAGACCCATCAATTCAATTGGGCGCGCAGCTGCTGCAGGATTGCCGCCGCCTGGTGCCGTGCCGCGCCGTCGGGGGCGCGCACGACATACTGTTCGAGCGCCGCGCCGGCGGCACGCATATTGCCGAGGTGCCGGTGCAGCATCCCGACCTCGCGCCACAGCTCGGCGAGGTCGGGCGCCAGCATCAGCATCGTCTCGATCACCGTCGCCGCCCGCTCGTGGTGCTGCGCCTGCAGCAGCCGCGCCTTGAGATTGTTCTGCAGGCGCAACAGCACATCGCGGTCCGACGCCGCCATGTAGTGCTCGGGTAAGAGCTCGCTGTCGCGACCGGTGGCGGCCTTCAGCAGTTCGCGCAGTTCCGCCGCACCGCACACCTGGCCGCCATGGAACGGGTCGACGATCACCCGCTCCGGACCATCGGACAACCGGACCAGAAAGTGGCCCGGAAAGGCGAGCCCAGCCATATCCCACCCTTGGGCGCGCGCGGCGTGGATGTAGAGGATCCCGAGCGCCACGGGCAGCCCTTTGCGGCGGTCGACGACGCGCATCAGGTTGGCGTTTTGCAGGTCGTCGTAGGTCAGCTCGTCGCCGGAATAACCGTATTTCAACAGGATGATCTCATTGAGCGCGTGAGCGCGGGCGGTGAGGTCGCCGGCAGCACCCGGATGCCGGCCGACATCGCGGGCGATCAGCCGCAGATGACCGCGATACCGCGCGAGGTCGACCCGCGGCCGCTCGAACGAGGCGAGCGCCAGCGCCGCCTCGGCAATCGGCAGGACATTCGCGCCCGAGGCGCCAAGTTCACGCAGGAAACGCGCGCATGTCTCGGGGTCCGAGGTTTGCGGCGGTTCGCTCATTCCACGCTCAGAGCTTTTCGACCTCGACCGGGGTCGCTGGTGCAGCGGCCGGAGCCCCCGCACCCTGCGCGCTCGGAGGCGGCGGCGCTGCGGTCTGGGCCGCGACCGGAACACCCGGCCGGATCTCGACATAGGAGACGACCCGCTTCACGTCCGGGGTATTTCGCGCCATGTTCGTGGCCTGGTCGAGCTCAGCCTGGGAACGCGCCGAGCCGATCAGATAGACCGATTTGTTCACCGTCTCGATCGTGTAGTTGACCGAGCGGATTTCGGAATTGAAGGTCAGCTCGGTGCGCAGTCGCGAGCTGATCCAGGTATCCTGCGCGCCCTGCCATGCGCTTTCGGGGGGGGTGACTTCGATCTCGTCATAGACCGCCCGCACGCCGGGAACCCGACTCGCGACTTCCTTGGCCTGGGCCTTGAACTCCGGGCTCGGCGCCGTACCGGTCAACAATGTGCGCCCCTCATAGACAGTGACGTTGAGATTGGTTTGCATCAGCGGGTTCGCGTTGAGCCAGGCGCTTTGAATATTCGTCTTGATCGTGAAATCGTCAACGCTGCCGCCGGCACCGCGCTCCTGGTTGGCGGCATAGCCCGCCCCGCCAGCCGCGGCGACGCCGCCGACGATGGCCGCCGGACACCCGCCGAGCACGAGCGGCAAGAGAAGGATCAGGACAACACCAATGATCGGACGGAAACTCGACATCGCTCGGCCCCCCGGCTTAGGAACGGTTCCCCGAACTATTGTGGGATAAATGAGCGTATCGTCCAACGCCGAGCGAGGCCCACAGTCCCGCTTGGCTCCAAGATCAGGAGATTGCCTAGTCGTCGGTGCGCCAGGCGCCGCGCCAATGGCGCGGCAGGCGGAGCGGCGCCACCAGCATCAGGTCGAATCGCAGGTCGAGACCCGCGAGATCGGAGTGCTGGATCAGAAAGGCTTCGGCGGCGCGGGCGATCCGTCGGCGCTGGCGCCGCCCCAGCGCCGCCGCCGCCGTGGTGAACTCGCCCCGCGACTTGACCTCGATGACCGCGAGCACGCCGCCGCGGCGGGCCAGAATGTCGATCTCGCCGGCCGGGCATCGCCACCCTCGAGCAAGAATACGCCAGCCACGCAGGCGCAAGTGCCACAGACACAGCCATTCCGCCACCCGCCCGCGGCGTTGCGCGCGACGGCGGGCCAAGGCACCGCGCTGCCCGGCTCGCTTCATCGCTTCTCGCCCCGGATGGCGAGGGCGCGACGATAGAGCTCGCTGCGCGGCAGCCCGGTCTCGACGGCGAGCTTCGCGGCGGCGTCGCGGACACCGAGTTCGGCGAGCGCCGCCCGCAACCGTGTGTCGATGGCCGCACGATCGGGTTCGCTCGGCTCGGGCGGGCCGACGACGATCACCGCCTCGCCGCGGGGTGGGCCGGCCTCTCGATAATGGGCGGCGAGATCGGCGAGCCGCCCACGCCGGATCTCCTCGTGCAGCTTGGTCAGCTCGCGTGCCACAGCGGCTCGCCGGTCGCCAAGGAGCTCGGTCATGTCGGCGAGGCATCGGGCGAGCCGCGGGGTGCTCTCGAAGAACATCAAGGTCGCTTCGAGCGCCGACCATCGTTCGAGCGCGCGGCGGCGCGCCGCTTGGCGCGGCGGCAAAAAGCCGGCAAAGAGAAACACGTCGGATGGCAAGCCGGAGAGGATCAACGCGGTCAACGCCGCCGACGGGCCCGGGATTGCCGTCACCGGCAGATTTTCCACGTGGGCCGCCTGGACGAGCTTGTAGCCGGGGTCGGAGACGAGCGGCGTCCCGGCGTCCGAGACCAGAGCCACCCTTTCACCGCGGCGCAGGGCTGCGAGGATGGCGGGCCGCGCCTGCTCGGCATTGTGGTCGTGATAGAGGCCGAGCGGCGTCGTGATCCCGTAGCGGGCAAGGAGCCGAGCGGTAACCCGGGTGTCCTCGCAAAAGATCCGATCGACCCGGCGCAGCACCGAGAGCGCCCGCAGGGTGACATCGCCGAGATTGCCGATCGGTGTCGCCACCAGGTAGAGACCCGGCGCGAGTGCCGCTTCGGAAACGGTACCCGCTTCAGCCGGGCGCATCGCTGCGGCCGGCGCGAGGTCGGGTTTACTCGCGGCCGGGTGGCGGCTAGGTTCGCAACGCCCAACGTCGCTCCCGCTGGAGGTTGCCCTTGCCGCGCCGGTGTCTCGCCCGGTTCGCCTCACCTTTCGCTGTCCTCGCCATATCAGCTGCGTGCGCGCCGGTGATGGTACCGGCGCCGTTCTTGCCTCCGCAACCGCCCTATGGCCGCCTGGCGCCACCTCCGCCGCCCGGGGCTCCCTCGCCGGCCGCTCCGCCCGCCGCCTCGGGACCCGCGAAAGTCGCGCTGCTGGTTCCATTGTCTGGCGCCAATGCCGAGCTCGGGCGGGCGATCCTCGATGCGGCCCAGCTGGCACTTTTCGAGATGCCGGGCGATCGGCTGACATTGGTTCCGCGCGACACCGGCGGCAACGCCGAGGGGGCCGCG
>DATEQL010000362.1:0-9225 GCA_035272665.1 Allostellaceae bacterium | reverse complement strand
GCGGTACGAGCCAGCAAAAAACGCAGATCGATGCGGCGGTTGAGACCGTAGTCGGCCTCGGTACTGCCTTGCGCCTGCGGCAGCGGCCGTCGATCACCAAAGCCCGAAACACCGAGCAGCGGATAGCTGCCGTCGGCGCTCCGCAGCGCGTCGAGGCTAGGCTGCGCGCGGCGAAGCTCGGCGAAGACCGCCAAGGCCCGTTCGGTGGAAAGCTGGTCATTGTCGCGAAAGCCGGTTCCCGCAATGCCGATCGGCCGGCGATCGGTATGCCCTTCGACCAGGACCGTCTCCAGAACGGGCAAATTGGGCGGGTCGCAGTGGGTCCGATCGGTGATCGGGGTAAAGCAGGGCAGTATCCGCGCCAGCGCATTCGCCAGGATTCCGACGCTGTCGCGCTGCCTTGGTCCGAGCGTTGCGCTGAGTGTCTCGAAAAGAAGATCGCCCGGCAGATGCAAAATGCCAGCTTGGCGATCCACCCACACCTGGATGCCCCGCTGCGACAGAGTTGTCTCCAGCGTCGTCAGTAGACGATCGCGTGCATCGGAACTTGCCTCGATGTCTCGTTGCAACTGAGCGGCGGCCTGTTCCAACAGCTCATGCACGCGATCTGCCCGCGCCTTTTCGATATCGAACCTTGTTCGGCTGACCTCCTGGTCGTGCTCCGCTACGCGGTAATTCAGCGCAAATACGGTCAGCATCAGCAGAAACACGAACAGGATGCCGACCATCAGATCGCTGACCGAGGCGAAGTAACCCTCAGCGCCCCCCTCTTCGTGGTCGCGGAATACCATGCTCGTCGCTTACCCGCGCGTCAGCTCGACGTCCCCGAACATCTCGTTGAGTTCGCCTGCCACGCTCAAGATATGGCCTGCCGAGCCGAAGCCGCCACTGTGTTCGGGAGACTATGGTCCACGCCTTCGTCACGCTGTGCCGCCGCGGCGATCTCTTCGGATACTCGAGCGGCGCCAGCCTTTGCTGCCTCGAACCTCTGTGGAGCACCACCCATCTGTTCGACAGCCGCGCCTAGACTGGTCGCAATCACGCGCAGCGACGCCGTCGCCGCCTGCGCTGCCTCTGCGCTCCGACGCAGATCCACAGCGCCGGCAGCGAAAGGCGCCACCGATTCCCGCGTCGCGCGATCAAGCTGATCGATCCGCCCCCCCATCGCCTCGGCCGTCCCCGCTAGTGCGGCGGCTTGGCGGGCCAAGGCCTGGCCGGTGCTCTCCAGCATTTCGCGAATGCTGGACGCTGCCGCTCCCAATTCTTCGGCAGCTTCACCCGCACCGCGAGCGAGCGCCTCGCTGGTGCCGGTAGCGGCCTGGGCAAACGTCTCGGTCATGCGCGAAGCCGCCGCTTCGAATCCAGCAGCTGCACCCTCGATGCGGGCGGCAAGAGATTGCGCCGCGTCGGCGCCCGCTTCGCGAGTCTGCGTCGTGACGCTGCGCAGGGTTTCCATCAGCCCGCCCATTCGGACGGTGATCCGGGTCAAGGCTTCCTCGGCGCCTTCACCCATTCCTGCGGCCATCGCTTCGGCGGACTGCGCCATGCGCGCCGAGGCCTGGCCGAGCCCGTTTTGCAGACCTTCGAGGAGTGTTCCAAGCGCCGCTAGATTCTCGGCGACCCCAGCCAGATGATCGCGCGTTCCACCCGAAAGGCGGTCAATAAAGGTTTTCAGCATCTGCTGCATCGCATCTTGGTTTTGCGTGCTGATGCGATCGGCGAGCGTCTGCATCGCCTCGGAGCCGGGCCCGATATGTTTGTCGAGACGCTGGTCGAAGGCGCTGTCCAATTTTGCGCCGATACTCACAGCGAGATCTGTGCTGAGGGTCTTGAGCGTCGTCGATTGCGCGCGTAGCGCTTCGTTGGTCTCGTGTTGCAGAAAGGCCGGCGTAGCCAACGGCATCCGCCGGTCGAGTGCCGCGGTGAAACCATCGAGTGCTTGCTCGACCAAACGAATACGATGGTTGCGGAAGCCGGTAAAGGCGATCGAAAGCGACAGGCCAGCGAGCGAGGTGATGAATTTGAAGCTCGCGGCATCGAGCAGCTGGTGTAGCCCCTGCCGGCTTTGCACCGGGTCGCCGCCAGCAACGACGCCGCCCGCGACGGAAAGCGCCACCGCCAACCCCAAGAACGTGAACAGCAGCCCGGCGCCGACTAACATTCCCGGCATCGCCGCGTGATACCGAGGCTTTAAACCGACTGCGCGCAGCAGCCCGAGGTCGAATACGCGATCCGGCCGCAACGTGCTGCGAGCGGGACGCGAGGCAGTATTATCGCCGAGAACGATCAGCGTGTCGTAGTAAGCCGACCACGGGCTGGCGAGCAAGGGAAGCGCGGCTAATTGCTCGGCTGCCGCTTCTAAATTCGTCAGAAACTCCGGTTTCTCTACGATCGCCCCGGCGGCCCTGAGCGTAGAAATCAGGCTCTCGGTCCGGCCACGTAGTTGGGCGGATGACCATCCGGCCCACACCACGAGGAGCCCGACGACCACAAAGATCGTGGCTGGGCTTGCGAGAGACTGGGCAAGAGAGGGCAATACCGACTCCGGTGGCGGACTTATCGGGAGCCGTACCTAGAATTCGTGAAGATAGTGTAAGTGCAGCTGTTGCGAGCCGGTGAGCCCGCTGCGGCAGCCGACTCAGCCGCCGCCGATCTCGCTCTCGGGGTTGAGAGGGGCCAAGTAGGCGTCCTGCTGGATCTCGCCGTCGATCGCCACCGCCATCCCTTCGTCGATCTGGTATCCGAGGCCCGGCAAGCGGCGATCGAGATCGAGGATCAGGCGGCGGAAATTGCTCGCCTCCACCTCGAGCTCGGTCAAGCCGCCGGTGAACCGGTGGGCGGGTTGGCCCGAGATGACGACACGCGGCAAGCTGCTATCCGACGCTATGGTCGATCGCGGCGCGCAGCCGCGGCGGCGACATTGGCAGGTCGCGCGTCCGCACGCCGTCGGCCCCGCGCATCCCGCCGCGGCCCAGGCGGTGGGCGGCGGCAGTAGCGGCGCTCGTCAATCTGCAGGACGAATACCGTCGGCGAGGTGCCGATCGTGTCGTCGATGGCGGCGGTCGCCAACGCCATCAGTGACGCGATGTTGGGGTTGTCCGGCGGCGCTGGCGCAGCCTGGCGCGGTGCCGCACCTGGCGCTCGGCGGGCGATCTGCGGCTGCGCGGCGCGCCAAAGCGGCAGGCAGGGTACCAGCCAGCGGCTGGCAAAGGCGTTCGTCGTCGTCACCCGCAATGGCTGCCGGCTCGATCCCTCTTTCGCCTCCGACAATGCCGCCGCAAAAGCGTCGAAGCCGTTTCTGATAACGGGAAACAGCCTCACCCCCACTGTCGTCAGCGCGATCGGACGCGGCCGACGGCGGAACAGCGGTCGCCGGCAAATCTCCTCGAGCAACCGGACCTGATGGCTGATTGCCGTCGGGGTCAACCCGAGCTCGTTCGCCGCCGTCTTGAAGCTCAGGTGCCGAGCGGCGGCTTCGAACGCGCGCAGGGCGGTCAATGGCGGCAGCTTTCTCACCAGCGGACCTCCTTTGTCCCGATGCGTCACGGACGCGACAGGCGCCGCCGGCACCGGTCTCGATTGCTTCCGTCATGGATCGCCCCGTTCAGAGCAGCTCCGGCGGGTACATATCCCAGCGGGACGCTCGCGCGCCGTGTTCCGCGTACGATAGGCTCAGCCGCCGCGAGGCCGGAAAGGTTACGGTACGGACGGAGCGCCGGGTGGTTGCGACGCAAGCCGCTTCAGCAGCTGGCCCATCTCGATCGTGTCGATCCGACCTTCCCAATAGCCGACGAGTGCCGCGTTGTTCAGCGACACCCATTCGAACACCGCTTGCCGATCATCCGGCGACAAATGGCCTGCGATGACATGCGGGGTGGGGCGAACGCTGACGACCGCCGTGTTTGAGATGATCATTTGGTCGCCGTGGGTCATGTTGACCTTCACCCGAACATCGTGACGAGCGTTCCCGCGCGGGCTGACCCATACGGTCATGGGCAACCCTGTCGTACGCGGAAACAGGTTCGCCATCTCGAAGAGTTCGTCGGTATCAGGTTCAGAGGCCTGTTGCATGGCTTTCGCCTTCTCACGCCGTCGCAACGGGCGCAGCGGCCCTTCAGCCGCCGCCGATCTTGGGTATCAGATAGATCTCGCTCTCGGGCTTGAGCTGCGCCAGGTAGGCGTCCTGAAAGATCTCGCCGTCGATCGCCACCGCCATGCTCTCTTCGATCTGGCGCCCGAGGCCGGGGAACCGGCGGTCGAGCTCCAGCACCATCCGGCGGAAAGTGTTCGCCTCCACCTCGAGCTCGGCCAGCCCGCCGGTGAACCGGCGGGCGGCCTGGCCCGAGAAATGGACGCGCGGCAACTTACTTCCCGTTATGGTCGATCGCGGCGCGTAATCGCGGCGGCGACATCGGCAGATCGCGCATGCGCACCCCGATCGCGTCGTTGATCGCGTTGGCGACCGCCGCCATCGGCGGCACGATCGGCACCTCGCCGACCCCGCGGGCGCCGAACGGGTGTCGCGGGTTCGCGTTCTCGACCAAGACAGTATCGATCATCGGTACGTCGGGAGCCACCGGCACGCGATAGTCGAGAAAGCCCGGGTTCTCGAGCCTTCCGTCCTTGTCGTAGATATACTCCTCGTTTAATGCCCAGCCGATCCCCTGGGTCACCCCGCCCTGGATCTGCCCCTCGACGTAGGAGGGATGGATCGCGCGGCCGACATCCTGGACCGCCGTATAGCGCAGGATCTTGACGTAGCCGGTCTCCTTGTCGACCTCGACATCGCAGATATGCGTCGCAAAGCCCGGTCCGGCGCCCTGCGCGTTGATCGACACCTCGGCGGTAATCGGCCCACCGGTCCGCCCCGCTTTGAGCGCGATCTCGGCCAATGGAAGCGGCTCGAAGCTACCGGCATTGGCGCCGGCAGGGAACGCCTTGCCGTCCTTCCATTCGACCGCGTCGGGGCTGATGTCCCAGATCATCGCCGCGCGTTTCTTCAGCTCCTCGACGACCTTTTCCGCGGCTTGCGTCGTAGCCATGCCGGTCGCAAAGGTGACCCGGCTGCCGCCGGTCAGGAACGAGAAGCCGATCGAGCTGGTATCGGCGACGATCGGGCGGACGCGCTCGACCGGAATGCCAAGGATCTCGGACGCCATCATCGCCATCGAGGCGCGCGAGCCGCCGACATCGGGGGTGCCGACAGCGACAACCGCAGTGCCATCCTCGTTGATGTGGCAGGCGGCACTCGATTCACCGCCGATGTTGAACCAAAAGCCGGAAGCGACGCCGCGGCCCTGATTGGGGCCAAGCGGCTGCTTCATGTGCGGGTGGTTCATCGCGGCTTCGACGGTTGCGGAATAGCCGATGTTTTGCCAGGTCGGACCGTGCAAAGCCTTGACGCCGTCCGTGGCCGCATTCTTCTGGCGCAACGCCAGCGGGTCGATGCCGAGCTGATCGGCGAGTTCGTCGAGGCAGCTCTCGACCCCGTAAGACGAGTTTGGCGCGCCGGGAGCGCGATAGGCGGCGACCTTCGGGCGATTGCTGACGACGTCGTAGCCGGTGACCTTGGCGTTCGGGATGTCGTACATCGCAAAGGCGCACATGCAGCCCGGCCCGACCGGTGAGCCCGGAAAGGCGCCGGCCTGGTATTTGAGCACCGCCTCGGCCGCGGTCAGCGTTCCATCCTTCTTGGCGCCGAGCCTGACCTCGATGACGGCACCCGCTGCAGGCCCGGTGCCGCGGAAGACTTCTTCGCGGCTCATCACCATCTTGACCGGCCGGCCGGTCTTGCGCGACATCGCCAAGGCCAAGGGTTCCAGATAGATCAATGTCTTGCCGCCAAAACCGCCGCCGATTTCGGCCGGGATCGCGCGGATCTGCGAGATGTCGATACCGAGCAATTTGGCGCAGTACGCCCGCACCATGAACTGGCCCTGGCTCGAGCTCCAGATCGTGGTCTGTCCGTCGGCAGCGACTGACACCACGCACGCATGCGGTTCGATATAGGCCTGATGCACCGGTGCATTGGTGTAGCGCCGCTCGATGATGACATCGGCCTCGCGGAACCCGGCGTCGAGATCGCCCTTGGTGAAGCCGATCATCTTCGCGACGTTGGAGGGGTGGGTCGGCTTGGGATCGAGACCCTGAGTAAAGAGGTCGTCGTGCAATAGCGGCGCGTCGGGCTTCATCGCCTCTTCGACGTCGATGACGTGCGGCAGCACGTGGTAGTCGACCTCGATCAATTCGCAGGCCTCCTCGGCGATTGCCGGCGAGGTCGCGGCGACGGCCGCCACCGCGTGGCCGTCATAGAGCACCTTGTCGCGTGCCATGCAGTTGCGCGACAGATCGCGGAAGTTCATCGGCCCCTCGCCGACAAAGGCCTCCTCCGACGGGATCGGCGGGAAGTCTTCCCACGTCACCACGGCCTTGACGCCGGGCAATGCCCACGCCTTCTCGGTATTGATCGACATGATGCGCGCGTGGGCGTGCGGGCTGCGTTTGACTTTGCCCCAAAGCATCCCTGGCATCACCATGTCGGCGCCGAAATTGGCTCGACCGGTCACTTTGTCGACCCCGTCTGGGCGGATCGGGCGGGTGCCGACGACCTTCTGCAATTCCTTTGGCATATACGTCATGCGAACCTTACTCCTGCTTGACCGTCACCCCGGCTGAAGCGAGTGCCGGGCAGGAAAATCGCCTTGTGTCATTGCGAGCGCAGCGAAGCAATCTCGGCGCAGATTGCTCGACGGATCGAGATTGCTTCGTCGCTTCGCTCCTCGCAATGACTCTCTTTACTCAGCCGCGGCGCGCATCGGTTCCGATTGGTCGATCGCGGCCAACAGGCGCGGCGGCGACATCGGCAGATCGCGCAATCGGATCCCGGTGGCGTCGGCGATCGCGTTGGCCACCGCCGCCATCGGCGGGACGATCGGGACTTCGCCGACGCCGCGCGCGCCAAATGGGTGCCGGGGGTTCGGTACCTCGATCATGACCGTATCGATCATTGGCATGTCCGAGGCGACGGGCACGCGATAGTCGAGGAAGCCCGGATTTTCGAGCCGCCCATCCTTGTCGTAGATGTATTCCTCGCTCAACGCCCAACCAACCCCTTGCGCCACGCCGCCCTGCATCTGCCCCTCGACATAGGAGGGATGGATCGCGCGGCCGACATCCTGGATCGCCGCATAGCGCAGGATCTTGACGTGGCCGGTCTCCTTGTCGACCTCGACATCGCAGATATGGGTCGTGAAACCGGGCCCCTGGCCTTGCGCGTTGATCTGCACCTCGGCGCTGATCGGTCCTCCGGTGCGCGCCGCTTTGGCGGCGATCGCAGCCAGATCGAGAGGCTCGAAGCTGCCGGCATTGGCGCCGGCCGGGAAGGCTTTCCCGTCCTTCCACTCGACGGCCTCGGGGCTGATGTCCCATATAACCGCGGCGCGCTTTTTCAGTTCCTCGACGACTTTTTGGGCGGACTGCGTTACGGCCATCCCGCCGGCGAAAGTGACGCGGCTGCCGCCGGTGGACGCACTGAAGCCGATCGCCGTGGTGTCGCCCACGACTGGACGGACCCTTTCGAACGGGACGCCGAGCACCTCGGCCACCATCATCGCCATCGACGCGCGCGAGCCGCCAATGTCGGGATGGCCCTCGGTTACCGTGACCGTGCCGTCCTCGTTGACATGGCAGGCGGCACTCGATTCACCGCCGGCATTGTGCCAGTAGCCGGAGGCGATGCCGCGACCCTGGTTGGGCCCGAGCGGCACATTCAACTGCGGGTGCGCCTTGGCGGCTTCGACCGTCTTCATATAGCCGATATTGTTCCAGGTCGGGCCGTGCGTCGCCTTGGCGCCGTCTTTGGCGCCATTGATCTCGCGCATTTTGAGCGGGTCGATGCCGAGCTCGCGCGCCAGCTCGTCGACGCAGCTTTCGACCCCGAAAGAGCCGATGGGTGCGCCGGGGGCGCGATATGCGGCAACCTTGGGCCGATTACACAGAACGTCGTAGCCGATTGCCTCTGCATTCGGCAGGTCGTAGACCGCAAGCCCGCAGATGCAGCCCTGCTGCACCGGTGAGCCAGCGAAGGCACCCGCCTGATATTTGAGCACGGCCTTCGCGGCGGTGATCCGCCCGTCCTTTTTGGCGCCGAGCTTGACCTCGATGACCGCGCCCGAGGTCGGTCCCGTGGCGCGGAACACCTCCTCGCGGTTCATCACGATCTTGACCGGGCGACCCGACTTCTTCGACAGCATGTAGGCGACCGGCTCGAGATAAATGATCGTCTTGCCGCCAAAGCCGCCGCCGATCTCGGCCGGGATCGCGCGGATGCTCGCGTTATCCTCGGCGCCGGCGATCCGCGAGGTATAGGCGCGGACCATGAACTGCCCTTGGCTCGAGCTCCAGATCGTCGTCTGCCCGTCGGCGGCGACCGATACGACGCAGGCATGCGGCTCGATATAGGCCTGGTGCACGGGTTTCGTCGTATAGCGCCGCTCGATGACGACGTCGGCTTCGGCGAACCCGGCCTCGATATCGCCCTTGGCGAAGCGAACCATTTTCGAGACGTTCGAGGGCTTGGTCGGCTTGGGTTCGACGCCCGCGGTGAAGATGTCGTCGTGCAGCACCGGCGCATCGTCTGCCATCGCCGCCTCGACATCCATCACATGCGGCAATACCTCGTACTCGACCTCGATCAGATCGAGGGCCTGCTCGGCGATCGCCGGAGAGGTGGCGGCGACTGCAGCCACAGCGTGCCCCTCGTAGAGCGCCTTGCCTTTGGCCATGCAGTTGCGCGACAGGTCCCACAGATTGTGCGGCATGGCGCCGATGGTGCGCTTGTCCGGCGGGATGTCAGGGAAATCGGCGCGCGTCGTCACGGCCTTGACCCCAGGCAATGCCATCGCCTTGTCGGTGTTGATCGACATGATCCGCGCATGGGCGTGCGGGCTGCGCTTGACTTTGCCCCACAGCATTCCCGGCATGACCATGTCGGCGCCGAAATTGGCGCGCCCTGTCACTTTGTCGACCCCGTCCGGGCGGATCGGACGGGTCCCGACGACCTTCTGCAATTCCTTCGGCATATACGTCATGCGAACCTTACTCCCGTTCTAAGCTTAGACGCTGTCATTGCGAGCGAAGCGAAGCAATCTCGGGCCAGGAGTATTCCGGATCGAGATTGCTTCGTCGCTTCGCTCCTCGCAATGAAACCTACTCCGCTGCTGCGCG
>DATEQL010000361.1:0-4257 GCA_035272665.1 Allostellaceae bacterium | reverse complement strand
AAGATCGTTCATGTCTCCGCCGTGGTGGGAACCCAGCGCTACCTCGATGAGCTGCGCTGGGTCGATGGTGTCGCCGAGGGTTCGGGCTTCGAGGTTCGGTGCGTTGGGTCCGTGGATCCAACCCTCGGCGCCACTGAGCTTGCGACCCACCTCGACGCTCAGCTCGAGGGCCGCCGCCTCCGCGGCGCCGGGTACTCGCCGGCCTCGAGCCCGACGCTGAGGCGGCCCGCACCCTCTCTGACTGGCTGATCGAGCACGAGCTGGTGTTCGATCTGGTCGCGCGGCCCGACACGCTCGAACGGTGGACGCGGTTCGTGGGCAAGCTGGCGAGCACGTGATGGGCCTGCGCGAGCCCCCGCCTGATGTAGGCGAGATGGACCTCCTCGAGCAGCTCCAACTTGGAGTTGAAGTGGTATACGACCGTCCCCTTGCTGAGGCCGAGGGCCGCCGCGACATCGCCGATGCTCGTCTCGGCATACCCGTTTCGCGCCACCATTTCGGCGAACACCCTCAGGATGTCGTCCCGCGCGTTATTGCGCTGCCTCGACGGCATCAGTTCCGGCTCAAAGCCGCTCGCAACGCATTCCGGCCACGCTTGCCGGCGATGGCCGTCGCCACCGGCATCGCTTGGTGGTGGACCGTGTCCGCCGGGATGTCCGCGTCCCGAGGCCTATCGCATGCCGCGCCGGCGTCCGCTGCCGGCAGATTGGAACCGCTCATCGCCACGTCGTGTTCCCAGGCCGAGCCGAATTCGGCGTTGCGGCGGCTGGCCCGAGTCGTCTCACTATTTGGCCGCCCGCGGCGGATAGAGGTTTCTGTAGGCACTCAGGATTGCCGACGCCGGCTCGACGCGTCGGACACGCTTACATGCCGCGCGTGCTTCCTCGTGGGTGACCACGCGGGCGTTGGTCCACGTGTCGCTCGCGTCGAGGACCGCGGCGCCCAGGAACTCGGCGATCAGTGTGCCCGCTCCCGAAGTGCCATCGTAGAGGAGGAGGTGACCCCAGCCGTCGACAAGGACGAGCCGAGCATTGGGAATCCGCGAGGCGAGTATCTTGCTGTTAGCCGACGGGACGAGTGTATCCTCGGCTCCGGCTACTACGAGGGTTGGCGCCGTGAGCTGGTCGAGCCACGGCAGGCTTGACCACAGCCACGCCGCGCCGAGTTGCAATGCGTAACCGCGCATAGACGGGCGGGATGAGAAACGGTCTGCAATCGTGCGCTCGAGGAATCCCGCCGTCGCTTCTGCTCCGCCGGCCACGAGACGCGTCGTCAGCTTGTAGGCGGTTCGGGAGTAATAGCGTATCGGGACGAGGGCGACAAGCGCACTGGAAACCGATCCCGGCACCATGCCCCAGCCGCAGCCGCTCGCGA
The DNA here is from genome assembly GCA_035272665.1 of Allostellaceae bacterium. Lineage (GTDB taxonomy): Bacteria > Pseudomonadota > Alphaproteobacteria > ATCC43930 > CGMCC-115725 > AP-15. The sequence goes on along the minus strand of DATEQL010000361.1, from coordinate 2,883 downwards.
CCAGGACGAGTCGTCTGACTCGTTCGGGCGCCACCCGGGCGATCTGCTGCGCCGCCGCGCCACCGACCGAGTAGCCAACCACGTCAACCTGATCGCACCCAACCTGGGATAGGAGATCCAGTGCGAGCTCAGCCACCCAGTCGATGCCGTAGATGTGCCATGGAGCAGGGGACTTCCCGGTTCCCGGCGCATCGAACATGATCACTCGGTGCCCTTTGAGGTCGTCGCGCAGGTCTGACAACATCCCGAGGCTCCCGCCGAGCCCGTTGATCATCAGGACTGGGGGGCCGCTGCCGGTGATCGAGACGTGAAGCGTCTGACCCCTGACGCGGAGTTCGCCGCGCCAGTCATCGCGGGCCTCACTCACGACACCGCCCGCTGCACGCCAAGGAGGTCCATCTTCGCCCACGAGTCGCTCACACGGTGGGTGAGCACCATCAAGTCGTGCTGGACGCCGTCTGCATCGCGTACGAAGTCGGCAAGTAGCGCTTCAGGTGCAAACCCGAGGTCCTGGAACATCGCGACGAGCGCCTCCTGGGCGGCCACGACTTCCACGTAGGCATGCGTGCAGCCGAGTTCGAGGGCTTCCCTAAGCGCACGGCGTGCGAGTTCCCGTCCCAATCCCCGGCCGCGGTGCGATGGTGCGACGAGGATTGCAAGCTCGCTGACGTGAGATGACCAGCCGCTGCCCGGCAAGGCAGCGGCCAAGCCCACGATTTCGGCACCATCGACCGCGACAAGCCACCGACCCCGTGAGAGCGGGAATTGATCGAGCGATCCAGGATCCTGCTTGAAGAACCGGCGTTCTCCGTCCGGGATCGCATCCCGGAACCGCGCCAGGCCCGGTTCATCGCCCGGTCGGAGCGGCCGTATTTCGATCTCTGTCATGTGTCCTGCTCGTCGGAGTGGCGCTCGAGCCAGTCGCGGATTTTCGGGAATGCGGCCTTGCTCCCATGGCGGCCCAGGATCAGGCCGACGTGCCCGCCGGGCACGCGGAGCTCCTCGACGTCCGATGATCCGAGCATTCCTGCAAGCGGCCGCGAGCAACCGGGCGGGACAGCCTCGTCTTGTTCGGCGGTCACGATGAGCACCGGAATCGTGATCGCACTGAGGCGGACCGGTCGACCGGCGATGCGGGCGCGGTTCTCGTATAGGGCGTTGCCTCGCAAGAAGTCGGCGACGACCTGGCGAACCACCTGACCTGAAGCCGGGACATTGTCTCCGGCCCACTGCGATATCGCGAGCATCCCCTCGACTTGCTCCTCATCGCGCCAGAGGTTGTCCCACAAGTTGATGTACTGCCTGAGTTCCCCGGTAGGCTGGCGCATCCGCGTAAAGGCGGTGATGAGCTCCGCCGGCACCAGGCCCGTGTCGGGGTCGATGAGATCATCGGGTTCGATCCGGCCATCGCGGACCGGCTGCGTTAGGTCCGTGAGATAGCGGAAGTCGACCGGCGGGGTGATGGCAACCAACTGCCGCACGTGTACCTCCCTGCCGCTTCCGAGCAGCAGGAGCGCCATCGCGGCACCCATGCAATAGGCTATTGCGGTCACCTCTGGGTGGCCGGAATCGGTGCGGATCGCCTCCAGGGCACGCACCAGGTACTCGTCGACGTAATAATCGAATGTGAGTTCCGCGTCGGCTTCGTTGGGAACGCCCCAGTCGATGAGATAGACGTCGAAGCCCGCATCTCGGAGGCGTGCGACGTATGAGCTCCCAGGACGCAGGTCGAACACGTACGATCGGGCCACCAGGCCCAAGAAGAGCACGACAGGCGGACAGAAGCGACGCCGGTCGCTGCGATACCGCCATACCGACACTTTGTCGAGCGTCCACACGCGGTCGCGAGGGGTTGAGTTGACGCGCGGGGAATAGGCGCCGGTGACAACACGAATCCCATTCCTGGCGCGCATTTGAGTGCGGTCGATCTCGCGGCGGACCGACGCGGCGGCTTCGCTGCCTGGCAGCGCCGGCATCATCGCTTCCGACCGTCTCCGGCCCTCAGATCTCGCTTGAGCGACGCGAGCTCCCTGTGAACTTCCGCCAGTTCACGCTTCAGGTCACGAACGTCGTCATGCGAGGGGGCGTTCATAAGGTGAAGTCCGCGCGCTGTCAAGGTGTCTATCGGCCGTCGGACGGCGCGGTCCGCGCGCTGGATGAGGACCATCGCGACGGCGAACTGCGGCGAGTTCGTCACCGCCGTCAAGGGGACGCCCACCATCCGCTCCACTCGATCGAAAATGCCGCGGCCGGGAAACGAAGGCTCTGAAGGCTCTTTCGCCATGACCAATGTTAGCACTGCGTTGTCGGACACCCCAAGTATTACAGTCGCGGTCTTCCGCCGTGTGGCGGCGCTGCCGCTCAGCGTCAGCGTGACTTCTGTTTCCGAGGTGCGGTTACATGGAGTCACCCCCTTCCAGCCGTCGCCGGTTACCCTGTCCTGGCGGCCAGCAGCCAGGCGCTGTGGTGGTGCCAGCGGGCGGCAGCGTGGTGCAGCCTGCGCTGTAGTGACAAGCGCAGCATGAAGGCGAGCCGGGCGCGGCTGATCAGCCTGGCGGCGTGCTGCCTGGCCAGGACGGTGAGCCGGGTGGTCTCGGCGATGGACAGCCTGATCGGCGCGATGCCATGGCTGCGCCGCTCGGGGGGTGCCTAGCAGCATGGGCAGCACCGGCGCGGTCCGCTCGGTCGCCTGGATCTGCGGCTTCTCATCAACCGCGAACACCGCCGCGTTCGCCGGCGGCGCCAGGTACAGCCACACCACGTCACGGACCTTATCGATGAGCAGCGGATCGGGGGAGATCTCTCGATCATCTCGGCACCCTAGCCGCTGCCGGGCCCGGGTGAACGAGGACCTGTTCGGGATCGCCTCGTCCATCCCCTAGG
>DATEQL010000360.1:0-9648 GCA_035272665.1 Allostellaceae bacterium | reverse complement strand
TGGACAGCCCATTGATGGAATACGGTTAAGGTGGGTATCGGCTGAGTGGCATTGCGATCGCCTTTGGCGTGCACTGGCCATAGGGCCAGACCTCACTTGCAGAAGGAATCTCTCATGCTTGGTTTCCTCAATCGCTTTCGTAGGGACGAGCGCGGGGCCACGGCCACCGAATACGCCATGCTCGTCGTCTTCATCGCCCTCGCCGTTGCCGTCGGCGCGACCGCGCTTGGCGGCGGTGTTAACCACCTGTTTAATACAGTCGGTAGTACTCTCACTGGCATCAACGTTCCGACCCCTCCCGGCCAATAGGTGATGCAGCTTGTGGCGGTTGGCAACGGGATCCCTCGTTGCCGACCTGCCACCTCATCATGACCTCGCTCAGGAGCAGCGCGGTGCAGACGATAGTCCTGATTTTCGGAATAACTATACTCGCAATCATTGCCTATGGCGATATACGCACCCGGCGCATTCCCAATGCGCTTGCTCTTGTCGTCGCCATGCTCGGCTTGGTTCGGATGATCCTTGTCCACGACCCGGTCGCGGCCGGTCAGAGCCTCGCCGCAGGGACTGCGGTGTTCGCGGCCGCATTTTTGCTTTTCTCGCGCGGTATTGTCGGTGGCGGCGACGCAAAGCTGGTAGCCGCTACGGCACTGCTTATTGGCCACCACGATCTATTCGGCTTTCTCTTCCTGATGAGTCTTTGCGGCGCGCCGCTGGCGCTGGCCATTCTCGCGCGAGAAAAACTCGGTCCGTCGCAGTGGCGCCTCTCGCGACATCCGGCAACGCCGCCGGTTGCGACGGCCGCAGCGCCGATGCGGTCAACTGTGCCTTACGGCGCCGCGATTGCTGCAGCCGGCGTAATAGTATTGATCCTTCGAACCTCTTAAAGGGAGGTAAGCGGCTATGCCCGCCAAGACGATTCTGACCGTGCTCTTCGTGATCTCGCTTGGGGTCGTGGTGGTGCTCTACCTCAGCGCGCTCTCGCAGAGGGTCAATGCCGACACCGCGGGGCCGAAAAATGAGATCCTCACAGCGACCAGGCCGCTCGCCCCCGGCACGCTGCTGCGCGCTCAGGATGTGGTTTGGCAGCCGATCGCCGGTACCGCCGAGCCGGGTCAAATCCCGCGGCCTCCAGTTGCGACTCGTAGCGCCAAGCCGGACCTCGATGAGCAGGCGCGTGCTGAAGTCTATGGCGCGGCGCTGCGGGTGGGCGTTGCGCCCGGCGCCCCTATCTTGCGCGGCGTCATCGTCAAGCCCGGCGATCGCGATTTTCTGCAGATCGTGCTCTCTCCCGGGGCACGGGCGATCGCGATCCCGGTGGCAACCGGCGGGGCCAGCACCGGTCTCTTGTACCCCGGCGACCGCGTCGACGTCATGCTAACCCAGACCTTCAAGAGAAATGATGCGCCACTGACCCGCCGCTCGGTCAGCGAGACGGTCGTCGAGAGCCTGCGCGTCTTGGCGGTCGACCCATCCGATTCGAAGCCAGCCGGTGCGGGTAACGGTTTCGGCCGGACGGTAACGCTCGAGGCGACACGCGAGCAGGTGGAGAAGATTAATGTCGCCACCGAGCTTGGCAAACTGTCTTTGGCGTTGCGCAGCATCAGCAGCGCCGACGGCATTCTTGCAACCGCAGCACCAGGGCCGGGCAGGACGACGGGCATCAAGCCGACCTGGGCCGGCGATGTCTCACCGGCATTAACTGACGCCATGCCACCAAACACAGTGATTGCCGACGAACAACCGGCCGTGGAGGTTATTCACGGCACCAAAGCGGTGGCGGTAAAGACCCAGTAACGGTCGATGGCGCGCTGCTTGCCGGATCAGCCTACGGCGCAGCCGGAACGCATGATCTCAGCATCGACCAGGCAATGAACGTCTCTCAGCCGCCCAAGAGTCCCCTTCAAAGTGCTGCCCCGATTGGCAGGACGGACCAGCTACCCGCGGGACGGGCTCGGCTGATGGCATTCGTAGCCGACGCAGAGAGCAAAGCCTCTTTGCAAGCTTGCCTGTCGCATCTGTCGTTCGCCGATGCCACGGTCAGGCGCGGAGGCATTGCCAGAGCCATTCAACACCTCGGGGTGGAGCGGTCGCCCGAGAGCCTGATCGTCGACATAAGCGGCGCCGAGTTGCCGACCTCACGGATGCATGACCTTGCCGACGTCTGCGAGCCGGGGGTGACTGTCATCGCGCTCGGCAACCGCAATGACGTCGGCCTGTATCGTGACCTCGTGCAGGCCGGGGTTAGTGAATATATCGTCAAGCCAGTGACTCCGCTACTGCTGGCCAAGGCTCTTTCTCCAAAGCGCTTTGCAGGCGAAGCCGGCCTGATAAGCCGAAAGCGGGGAAAGATGGTTGCGGTAGTCGGCGCGCGCGGCGGTGTCGGCACGACGACGCTCGCAGTCAACTTGGCGTGCCATCTCGCCGACCGGCAAAACCGGCGGATTGCGCTTGTCGACCTCGACCTGCAGAACGGCGATTGCGCGCTCACGCTCAATCTCAAGCCAACCCTCGGATTGCGCGAGGCTCTCTCTAACCCGCTTCGAATCGACAGCGTCTTCCTCGAGCGGACGATGGTGGTCCACGGCGAGCGTCTTTTTGTGCTGAGCTCAGAGGAGCCGCTACGCGACGAGGTGGACTTCACGGCCGACTCGGTCGACACGCTCGTCGGCGCTTTGCGTACGCAGTTCCACTACGTCATCGCCGATGTGCCGCGGATTCCCACCGCACCTTACCGTCGGGCTCTCGACATGGCCGATCTCCGCATCATTGTCGCCGATCAAACACTGCGCTCGGTTCGGGATACCGTGCGGCTGCGCGCTGCCCTCGGCGTGGGCGATGCCGAACATCGGAATCTTCTGGTCATCAATCGCAGCGGCGAAGGTGGTCGCCGAGCTGTAACACTGGAAGAAATGGCCAAGGTCATTGAGGTGCGTCCGAAGGTCGTGATCCCCTTCCAGCCGAAGCTCTTCACTACGGCCGACCAGCCGCGGTTTATGGCGACGTATCGTGGCAGATTCACCGAAGCGGTGGCGGCGCTCGCAGCAGAGGTCTCGGGGCGAATGCCCGAACGGCACCGATGGTGGAGGTTCGCGAGATGATAAGGCCTGGCTTTGGGCACCGCAGAGTCGAAAAGCAGGGCCCGGAGCTTGTTCTGGTACCTAACGCGCCGGCAGAGATTCCTGGGCCGGTCGCCGATCTAGCCGTGCTGCGTGAGCTCAAGGAGCAGATCGGGACGGTTCTGATGACCAGGATCAACCCGTCCGTGGCAGGTCGTATGCCGCGTGCGATGTTGCGCGCGGAAGTCGCCAACCTGGTGAGCGAGATCGCGACAGAGCAGCACGTACAGCTCAACAAGATCGAAGAAACCGCGCTCGCCACCGAGCTCACCGACGACATGGTCGGCCTCGGGCCACTCGAGCCTTTTCTCGATGACGAAGAGGTCACCGACATCTTGGCCAATGGGCCCTTCGACATTTACGTCGAGCGCCACGGCAAGCTCGAGAAGACAGGGGCCCGTTTTCGCGATGCTCAGCATGTCGCCAATATCGCGCAGCGCATCGCCTCTGCAGTCGGGCGCCGCATCGACGAGGCGAGCCCGATGGTCGACGCGCGGCTTGCCGACGGCAGCCGCGTCAATATCGTGCTGCCGCCGCTCGTGCTCAACGGCGGCACCATCTCGATCCGCAAATTCGCCAAGCAGAAGATGACGCTCGACAAGATGGTGCAGCAGCAGAACTTGTCTGGGGAGATCGCCCGCTTTCTCGAGGTTGCCGCGGGCGCCCGGCTAAATCTGCTGATTTCCGGCGGAACCGGTTCAGGCAAGACCACGCTATTGAACGCGATGTCGCGCTGTATCGACTCCGGCGAGCGCATCATCACGATTGAAGATGCCGCTGAGCTTTCTCTCCAACAGCCGCACGTCGTGCAGATGGAAACGCGCCCCGCCAACGTTGAAGGCGTCGGGCAGGTTGGTCAGCGCGATCTCGCCAGGAACGCATTGCGCATGCGGCCGGACCGCATCATCGTCGGCGAAGTGCGCGGTGCCGAAGCCTTTGACATGCTGCAGGCGATGAACACGGGCCATGATGGCTCGATGTCGACGATCCATGCCAACTCGCCGCGCGACGCCCTCTATCGACTCGAAAACATGGTGATGATGGCGAATTTCAATTTGCCGCTGCGAACGATCCGCATGCAGATCGTGAGCGCCCTCAGCCTAATCATCCATATCGAGCGCATGCGCGACGGCATTCGCCGCATACAGAATATTGTCGAAATTACCGGCATGGAGGGCGATATCATCACCGCACGGGATCTCTTCACCTTCCAGTACCGCGGAGAGCGTCGCGATGGATCCATCGAGGGCGTGTTCGAAGCGAGCCGAGTACCACCGGATCGAACGCGATCCACGCCGAATATCTTCAGCCGTGCTGCGCATCGCGGCCTTGAACCGAGGTTGCTCGAGGCCCTCGGTTTCCCCGGGGGGTAAATTGTACAACCAAATTTTCCTTGTCGCTCTCGGCCTGACAGTTTTGCTCGGCACCGTACGCTTCCTGGTGCTCCTCGCCGGGCGCAGCAGGGAGAGCCTTAGGCAGCGCCTGGCGGCGATCTCCACCGCGTCTCAACCCGATCGGGAACCAGCCACCCCCCTAGTGTTGCGCCGGGCGCTGCCGCGGCGGCAACTGCGCGGGTTTTATCGCCCTCCGGCAGAACAATGGGCCCGTCTCGATATGGCCCTGGAGGCAGCCGGCAATCGGATCAGGCTGACGCATCTGATCGCGACAGGGACCGTTGCGGCCACCACGACGATCGGTTTTGCCGTCGCTGTAACGCAGCTCCCCCCCGGTTTTGCTGTCGCGCTGGGCATCGTCGCGGCGCTCGGGGGTCCCGCCCTCATCCTGCGGCTTGCGCAAAGGCGTTACCAGCGGCGATTTCTCGACCTCTTCCCGGATGCTCTCGATCTGATCGTGCGCGCCGCCAGGGCCGGTCTTCCGGCGCTCGAGGCAATCGAAGTGGCCGCGCGCGAGATTCCGGGCCCCGTTGGAACCGAATTCTTGCGGATGCTTGACGAGATGCGCATTGGCGTCCAGATGGAAGATGCGCTGCAACATGCAGCCGACCGCATCCGCGCGCCCGACTTCCGGTTCTTTGTCGTCAGCCTCGTCCTGCAACGACGCACTGGCGGCGGCCTTGCCGACACCCTCTCAAATCTCAGTACAGTCATTCGCCAGCGCAAGGCACTTTCTCGAAAAGTCAGCGCGCTCACAGCCGAGCCCAAGACATCCGTGGTGGTCGTGGCAATTATGCCTATCGTCGCGGCTGCAGGAATGTTTTTGATCAACCGTGAGATGATCTCGGACCTGTTCGTCGATCCGCGAGGCCGTTTCATGCTGGGGATCGCCGTCGTCAGCCTGTTTTTCGGGATCGTTCTGATGAACTTGATGATTAAGAAGAGTATGCGTTAGCAATGTTCGGGACACGGATCGTTGGGTTACCGTTTGACGTTGCCCGGACCTATCTCGCCATTCGCATTGGCGAGGTCCGGTTCAGTTCGATCGAAACCTGCATCCTCGTCATAGCGCTGGCAACGGCCCTGCTCTCGGCGTTCAAACTATGGCGGATAGGGCATCTTGAGGAGCGCGAGAAACGCCTCCACGATGCCCTGCGCAGCACCCTGCTACACCGCACCGAGCCGGCGCGGACACGACGCCAACCCTGGTACCAGCGGCTCGGGGTCGCCATCGCAGCAGCCAAGATCATCGGCAAGGCCAAGCAGGAAAGCTTGCTGGCCGCTCTTAGCGCTGCTGGGATCAAGGGACACGACCGTCTCGCCGGCCTCATTGCCGGCAAGGTCTGCGGCGGCGCGGCATTCGTCGCCCTCGTTTGGTTGCTCCTCGAGTGGCAGCTATTTTTGGTCGAGGCAGCCACACTTCGGTTGGCCGCGTTGGTGTGCGCCTTCTTGCTCGGTTGGCGTTGCCCCGAGGTCGTCCTCTCCCGCCTTGCTGCACGGCGGCACGTGCGTCTCGAGCGCGGCATGCCGGATGCGCTCGATCTCCTCGTGATCTGCGCCGAGGCCGGGCTCAGCCTCGATCAGGCGATCGAACAGGTTGGCCACGACCTGCTGTCTTCAAACCCTGACATCGCCGAAGAGCTCGCCGCAACGGCCGCGGAAATACGCGTTTTGCCGGATCGCGCTCAAGCGCTCGAAAACCTCGCGCTGCGAACGGGTATCTCGAACTTTCGCAGCATAATCGCAACGCTCAATCAATCGCTCAAGTTCGGCACTCCGCTGGCCGAGTCGCTGCGCATCCTAGCCGCTGAAATGCGGGCCGAGCGTTTGGCTCGTTTCGAAGAGCGCGCGGCGCGTCTTCCAGTCCTTCTGAGCATCCCGTTGATGGCGTTCGTCCTGCCGTCTCTGATGATTGTGATCGGCACGCCTTTAGTGCTTCGCATCTTGGACACGCTGGGAACCGTGCTGGGCAGGGGTCCGTGACAGCTAGACCGATCCTCGCAACTGAGCCGCCGCCGATCAGCCGAGGGGGGGCGCAGCAATGATTTGGGCCGCGTTTCAGCAGTATCAACGTGTCCTCAACCCCATCCCGGCTGACCACCACCTCGCCGAAGTCTCGAAGCGGCTCGATGCGTGAAACAGTATCTCGCTTTGCTGAAAGAACAGGGCTGGCACAGAGGTCATGATTACGCTGATCCGAACAAGGGCGTGCGCGATGTCGCGCGACTTTACGCGCTCGTTGTTGAGCGCGATCGCACGGTTTTCGCACGACGAACACGGTATCAGCGCAATAGTAGTGGCCGTTGCTCTTCCGGGCTTGATCGGGTTTGGCGCGCTCGGCGCCGAAACCGGATTGTGGTACTCGATCAAATTGCATAACCAGTCCGCCGCCGATGCTGCAGCCATCTCGGCCGCGTATCAGGTCATTGCCGGCAAAACCAATGTCACCAACGACCTGACGCCGGCGGCAAGCGCGGCCGCTGCGCAGAATGGCTATAGTGGAACCAGCCCGGTGGTCATCTACCCGTACAGCGACAGCACTGTCAGAAGCGGGATCGCGGTTACGTTGCAGCAAACGCAGCCAGCGTTGCTCGCATCGATGTTCCTGTCCGGTGTCACGATAGCCACCAAGGCCGTCGCCGTTATCGAGGTCCTCGACCACCCGTGCATCCTCGCCCTGTCAACGAGCGGCACCGATGTCGAGGTCGGCGCCGCCTCCGCTCTCGACCTCTCCAACTGCTCCGTGGCGGCAAATTCGACGAGTAGGAGCTCCATCAACATTCAGGATAGTACTGGGTCGATAACCGCGGCGACGCTCGTCACCCCCGGTGAGATATCCTTGCAAGGAAACGCGATCGATCCCGCCGCACCGCCATCGGAATTTATCCTGTCCTCGCAGCCGATGATCGGCGCGCGAAGCACCGCCGATCCTTACGCCGGCACGCTCACCCATACCTTTCTCGCAACTGGCATGCCGACCACGGGCTCCTGCAAATCGAGCACGACACGCAATGTTAAGACTTACAGTAAGGCAAACTGTGTTATCGCTGGACTATCTATAAAAACCGGGCAAACCGTTGTCCTCATACCAGGCACGTATTGGATAACAGGTAATTTGACTATCGGTTCGAGCGGGATACTCAAATGCCCGACTTGCGACAACGTCAAAGGTGTTACGATCATCCTGATCGCGCACAAGAATGAGATCGGCTACGTGTCAATGGCTTCCAACGCAACGCTCAATCTCAATGCGCCGAGCTCGGGACCGTTCGCCGGCCTTGTCTTCGCTCAGGATTCCAGTGGTCTGCCTAACGGCACAACCTATACATCGACCTACAGCACCTTCAGCATGGCGCTCGGCGCGACGCTTAACGGTCTCGTCTACTTCCCGAACTCGTCAATTACGGTCGAAGGAAGTACGAGCGCCACCGGCTCAAAGTGCTTGCTGCTGGTGGTAGACACGGTGACATTCAACGGCACGTTCAACCTGGAGACCTCGGGATGCGCAAGCGCCGGGCTCACCAACCTTCCGACGATCAACACTGTCGCCCTCGCGGAATGAGGTCGCTATGGGCCACAAAAAGGTAAGGAGAAGGCGTGCGTGGCGAAGCTTCCGAAGCTACTTCGGTCGCGATGGGAGCGCGGCTGCCGAGTTTGCTCTTGTGGCGCCCGCAATTATCCTAATCGTGGCCGGTATATCGGATTTCGGCATGCTCGCGACGAACTCCGCCGCGTTGGCGGCAACGACACGTATCGGCGCGGAATATGCGCGAAGTCATCCGGCCGACATAGGAGGTATCCAGAACTCTATGCAGAGCGCAATGCGCTCCACGCCACCACTCATCTTTCCGGTGAGTTTTCCTCAAAGCTGCGAGTGCGATGACGGGATGTCGGTTGCATGCACCGAGTCGTGCGCCACGATCGGTCGTCCCGGTCCCAACCGCGTCTTCATCAGGATCAGTGCGAGCCAAGCTTTCACCCCATTGGTGCCGTGGCCGGGTGTTCCGGCGGCCCTGACTGCGATTGCAGAGATACGCCTGCAATGAACGGGAGCAGGCCGCCTCGGCACGGCGCGGACGAAGGCTCGGTGGCGGTCGAAGCCGGCATCATAATCTCGGTGCTGCTAATGTTAATCATCGGCGGCGTTGAGTTCGGGCGGGCCCTGTGGATCTCCAACACAATGCTCCTCGCCGTCGAGGACGCCGCCCGCTATGCGATGGTCTACAATCACGGATCACCGGAGACCTGTGGGGCTCAGAGCCAAGCCTCACTGTGCCCCACCTTGTCGAACACGCCGCTCGCCAATTGCTCCGCCGAGCGGGTGCAGCACGTATTATCCGCCTATCAGGCTCCGAGCATCGATGTTTCCGTCAATGAGGACACGACATCATCTCCGGCAACGATAACCGTCTGCGCCAGCTATTCCTTCGATTTTGTCGCGCCGCAACTTCTTCCCTATGGGCCCCTCAGCCTAACGCGCCAAATCACCGTCCCGCTGATTTGAAGTTCATTGCCGAGCCATATCCTATCTGAACCAGAAGCTTTGGTGCCCGCGAGACTCGACTTTGACAGCTGGATCTTCCACCCGCCTAGGACGGTGTATCGACACCGCTCGTGCTCGCCGGAGACTCAATTGCAGCTGTTGTGCTCATTCAGATTCGCGCCTCGTTCAGCATCATGGCCGAGGTCACATCGGGCGCTTACCGTTTTGTACGCCACCCGCCGTACCTCGCCGAGGAAGTTGCGACAATCGGCAGCGCCATGAGATTTCTATCGATCTGACGGCGATGTTAGTCGTCGTGCAGATCGTCTCCCAGGTTCTGGGATGAAAAGCGAGGAGATCGTTCTGATGGAGGTTTTCCGGAGTATGCTAGCTATAAGAAGAAAACCTCACAGATAATCCCGGGACTTTATTGATCATTATCCACGATCTGTGTCTATCCGCTGGACCTATCTCGCGTAGAGCAAGGGTTCAGAGACAAGCCAAATTGACCGATACTATGATGATGTAATACGATACGGCAAAGAGAATAGGCCATGGCCGCGATGTTCGCGGCGCCACGGCAGCCGCGATCCCGATAGCCGCGACTTTCGGCAGCCACCAAGCGGCACCTAAATGGGTTTGAGATAAATGC
>DATEQL010000359.1:0-3047 GCA_035272665.1 Allostellaceae bacterium | reverse complement strand
GCCCAATGATGGCGCCAGTCGTGAATCCGAAACCAGGTGATCTCTGGCTCGTCTCCCGGGTGCGACTTGGCGCAGGCCGCGCAGACGATCCGATAGTTGATCCCCGAGATGGCTGCGTAGCGAGCGCGCCGTCCCGTCGTGCATCGGCACTGTTCTCGGTTCGCGATTCTTCGTGTCGCGAAAGGTCAATGTCTCGCGCCGGAAGCTGACATCGCCCGGCAGGCGCAATCGCAGCGCCTCGGTGGTGGTGAGTGCGTGATCGGTAAGACGTGACGATCGGGGCATTCGCTCCCGAGCATCGAAGGTCCAGCAACCTTCAGCTCGAGCGGCTCGTCGAAATCTGCTGAGGACGATCGATGGGGAACATGCGGGAACACCGCCAACTACTTCAGGCACGATCAAGCGCTAGCTCTAGCGACGGCTGCGCGTCACTCGGCCGTGCGGTTCACCCTGTTTGCCGCGTCGGGCATGATCGGCAACCAGCGCCTCGAGCATTCCGGCGAGCCGCGAGGAAAGTCCTTCAGATCCGACACTTTGGGCGGTAATGCGGGCGCCCTCGCATAGCAGGAAGACTTCGTCGGCGAGACGCTCGGGATCGGCGAAGTTGGCATCGCGGCACAGGCGAATAAGCCGTTCGCGGAGCGCGGTTTTATACTCGCGGATGACACGCCGCGCCGGATGATCCTTGTCCGGCAGCTCGACCGCAGCGTTGGCGAGTGCACACCCGCGCTCGGCCTCATTCTCCTTGAAGTCACCGACATGGCGCAGCCAGGCCAGGAGCTGTCCTTCCGGATTGCCTGCGTGGGCGGCGGCGAGCGCATCCCAGGCAGCGTCGAATTCCTGCGTGAGCTCGATGAGACAGGCGGCGACTAGCACATCCTTCGAGGCGAAGTGGCGATAGAGCGTCATCTTGTTGGTACCGGCCGCCTCGGCGATCGCGTCGACGCCGACGGCATGGATGCCGCGACGATAGAACAGCTCGCGGGCCGCCGCGAGGATGCGCTCGCGCGGGGGCGGGCTGCCGCCCCGCCGATCGGCGGCTGGCCTTGCGGTTGACGCGATCATGGCCACTTTTTTCCTTGCCCTTGATATGTTACTTAGCGGTCAGTATATTGGGTGTTACCGTTCAGTTCCATTTAATGTAGCGCATGCGCTAGCCGATTTCCACCCCTGTCCCGAAGGCCACCGCGATGGATGACTGCGAGCTGAGCCTTACCGATCTTCTGGCCGATCCGATGACCCTGGCCGTGATGGCAGCTGATCGGGTCGATCCGGCTGCCCTGGACGCGGACTTGTCTGGACTAGCCTGGAGGCTTGAGCTCGCCCGGCAGGTAGCCGGGGGCGGTTGCGGCGGCACTGTCTCCGGCGCACGAGGCGGAAGCGTGTTTCGCGAATTCTTTACGCCCCGTCGAACGAGCGCCTACCGACCAGATGCGACAAAGCACGTGGACAACAGCGATTGGCACAAAGAGGAAGACCAAGTAGTGAGGACGCCGATCATATCGAAAGCGCCGGTGTGGAAAGCCGTGGTTCTCGGCGCCGGGATCGGCCTGGCCATGCTTTCCTACCCAGTGCATGCCGCGCCCGTGAGCGGCGGCGATACCGTGCGGAGCCTCTACGAGGCGCTGCTCAGCACGATGAAGAACGGCCGCACACTCGGGCAGAGCGGCCGTTTCACGCAGCTGGAGCCGGTCATTCGCAGGACTTTCGACATTCCGTCGATGACCCGGTTGTCGGTCGGCCCGTCCTGGGCCTCTTTGACCGAGGCGCAACGGCAGCAGGTGACGGAGAGCTTCGGGCGCTATATCTCGGCGATCTATGCCGACCGCTTTGACAGCTACGCCGGACAGAAGCTGACGGTGATCGGCGAGCAGCCCGCTGCGGCTGGCATTATGGTGCGCAGCCAGATCGTCGAGGCCAACGGCGAGCCGGTCAACATCGACTACATGATGCGCCGCAATGGCGACAGCTGGCTGATCTCCGACATCTATCTCGACGGCGCGATCAGCGAGGTGGCGACCCGCCGCTCCGAATTCGCCGCGATCCTGAAAAGCCAGGGCATCGACGGCCTGATCGCAGCGCTCAACCGCAAGGCGGACATCCTGACCGCAACCATGGCAAAGGCGTCGTAGCTGCTCTCCCGCTTCGGCCGTGCCGTCAGAGACAGGAGGCTACAGGGTGCCCAACCTGCTGATGTTGGCAAGCGGCGCGGGGCTCGTCGCGGCAACCGCTGCTCTCTGGGTACAAGGGTGGCGGCGGGCCGATCACCGCTTTTTTGCTGGTCTTATCTCGATCGCCGTCACCTTGAGCTTGTTTTCGGTCGTCGCCTGGGCCGCGGCTGCGATCGCACCCTTGCTTCTGACCTGGGCTCTTGTCGGCGCGCTCGCTCTTCTCTTCGCGGTACGATTATATCGAGAGTTACAGGAGCCGCCGCCGGGCGAACGTTCTCCTTAGCCGCGTGTGCTCAAATTGGCATCAATACAGGCCCCATGAACGAAATCAGCAATTGGTCGGACACCGAAAGACCAAGGCGTTCTGCCGCCGCGCGGTCCACGGCCTGGCCCTGGGTGGTGGCGGCGCTCGGGGCGGAGAGAGGAGATCGCCAACCTGGTTGTCTATGTGGCGAGCCCGCTGTCTTCGGCGACCAACGGCGCCGCGCTGCGCGTCGACGGTGGTGTCACGCCCACTTTCGGCTAGGCGCTTGGGCCCGCTCTCCGGCTGTATGAACTAAGAGCCAAGCCTATGCTCTTGCCAAGCGTCTGACCGCGATTTGGATGCAGGCGAGGGCGACGAAGGCGGCGAGGGTCTCGGCGAGGTTCTCGAAGTCCTTAGCGAGGCGGCGATTTCGTCCGAACCAGGAGAATGTGCGTTCAGATGATCGCTCGACCAGCTCTTCATTCTCGTCTCGCGGTCTATGCTTGTCGCTGTTGCCAATGAGGTATGCAGCGACAACTGTTGCTCAAGTGACAGCGATCGATGTCGTTCGAGAGAACTGGAGATCGATATGGGTGAACGAGGCAAACCAGAAGGCCGGGCCCGCGTCCTAG
>DATEQL010000358.1:0-2924 GCA_035272665.1 Allostellaceae bacterium | reverse complement strand
CGGTCGTCGCGGGTTGTCGCCACTCCCAGCCGAGTTTCCGCTATGATCGAGTACATGGAGCACGATCACCACCGGCAGGCGCATGGGCACCGCCATGAGCCTGCCCATCTGGACTATGGCCGTGCCTTCGCGATCGGGGTTGCCCTCAACCTTCTTTATGTCGCCGGCGAGGCGGTCGCCGGGATCCTCTCCGGGTCGCTCGCACTGCTCGCCGATTCCGGGCACAACCTCGGCGACGTTCTCAGTCTCTCGCTGGCCTGGGGTGCGGCTGTGCTGAGCCGCCGTCGGCCGAGCGACCGTTTTACCTATGGGCTGCGCAGCAGCTCGATCCTCGCTGCTCTCGCAAATGCGATCATCCTGTTGGTCGTGACCGGCGGCATCGCCTGGGAGGCGGTATGGCGTATCAGCCATCCGTTGCCGGTCGCCAGCACCGTTGTCATCTGGGTCGCCGGCGCCGGCATTCTGGTCAACGGGGTGACAGCTCTACTGTTCGCCTCCGGGCGCCCCCGCGATCTCAATCTGAGGAGCGTCTTTGTGCATATGGCGGCCGACACTTTCGTCACCGCCGCCGTCGCCGCCGCCGGGGTCGTCATCTGGCTCACCGATTGGCTGTGGCTCGATCCGGCGGTCAGCCTGTTCGTTTCCGCTGTGATCGTCATCGGCACCTGGGGTTTGGTGAAGAGCGCCATCGGCCTTGCGCTCGACGCGGTTCCAGAGGGCGTCAACGCGACGGCCGTCCGGGCGCATCTATTGACGCTGCCGGGAGTTACCGCCCTGCACGATCTCCACATCTGGGGCATGAGCACAACCGAGACGGCACTGACCTGCCATCTGGTGATGCCCAGCGGCCACCCCGGCGATGCGATACTCAACGGCATTGCGCAGCAGCTTCACCACCGTTTCGGCATCCACCACGCGACGATTCAGATCGAGCTCGCCGACACGGACGAGGTCTGTGTGCTGACTCCGGAGCACGTCGTCTGAGGCCCGGATTGTTCCGCTGGATGACCACGCACGCCCTTAGAGCCGTCATTGCCGGGCTTGACCCGGCAATCCACGTAGCACGGCAGCCTGTCGAGCCGCGTCGTGGATGCCCGGATCAAGTCCGGGCATGACGCAGTGGGGCGCAAATCGATGAAAACCTACGTTTCATTTCGGATCTGCCGCTGAGACCGTTGCTCGTGCGGGGTCGCGGGTCTAGCTTTCGGTCTGAGGATCCCTGCCGGGAGGAGAGAATGAGCGAGCGTGCCCATGTCCGCGAAGTCGGGCTCCGCGACGGCCTGCAGAGCATCGCCGAGATCCTGCCGACCGAAGAGAAGATCGCCTGGCTCGACGCCGAGCACGCCGCCGGCGTGCGTGAGATCGAAGTCAGCTCGTTTGTCCCGCCCAAGCTCCTGCCTCAGCTTGCCGACGCCGAGGCCGTCGTGCGTCACGCGATGTCGCTCCCCGGGCTCACGGTATCGACGCTGATTCCGAACCTCAGAGGCGCGGAGCGCGGCCTGACCCTCGGCGTCCACGAGATGAATTTCGTGCTATCGGTCAGCGAGGGTCACAATCGCGCGAATGTACGCCGCACCACCGGCGAGTCGATCGAGGATTTCCGCCGCGTCGTGGCGCTCTGTCACACCGCTCCAGCCGAGCGGCGCCCGCGGGTCGCGTGCGGGCTCGCCACCGCGTTCGGCTGCACGATCGAGGGTGCCGTCGACGAGGAACGGGTACGGCATATCGCCGTCGAGGTCGCCGAGGCCGGTGCGGATGCGATCATCCTCGCCGACACCGTCGGCTACGGCCAGCCGGCAGCAGTCGAGCGTGTTTTCCGCCGCGTCATCGCTGATGTGGCACCGCTGCCGGTTGCCGGCCATTTCCACGATACCCGTGGGCTCGGCCTCGCCAACGTGCTGGCGGCGCTGAACGCCGGCGCACGCGCCTTCGACGCCTCGTTGGGCGGGCTCGGCGGCTGCCCCTACGCGCCGGGCGCCACCGGCAACATCGTCACCGAGGATCTCGCCTTCATGCTCGAGGCGATGTGCTTCGAAACCGGGATCGACATCGAGCGGCTGATTGCGGTCCGCGAGCTCGTCGCCCGCGCCTTGCCGAACATCGTCCAGCACGGCGCCATCGCCAAGGCCGGGTTGCCCAAGAACTTCCACCGGGTACCGATGGCGCTAGCCGCCGAGTAGGCCGAACCGCGCAGGAGGAGCGACCGATGGCTCTCGGCAACGAACGCGTCGCCTGGTTCAACGGCAGGATCGTGCGCGAGAGCGAGGTCCTGATCCCGTTCCGCGACCAGGGCTTTCTGCGCGGCGATGCGGTTTTCGACATGACCCGGAGCTTCGGCGGCAAGGCGTTTCGCCTCGCCGATCATGTCGCCCGGCTCTACCGGTCGCTCAAATATCTCGACATCGACCCAGGCCTGTCGCCGGGCGAGATGACGGCGATCAGCGAGGACGTGCTCGGACGCAATCGTCACCTGCTCGGTCCCGGTGAGGATTATTGGCTCGCCCAGCGCATCAGCCGCGGTGTCAGTCGGGTAGCCGGCGACAATTGGGACCATTACGGTCCGAATGTCATCGTCGAGTGCGTCCCCTTACCGTTGCGCGAGCGCGCCAAGCATTTCCGCGACGGCATCGACGTCGTTACGCCGTCTTTGCGGCGCACGCCGCCCGACTCGCTGTCGCCGCGCGCCAAGATGCATCAGTACCTGAACCTCGTGCTGGCCGACCGCGAGGTGAAGGCGCAGAACCCCGACGCCTGGGCGGTGCTGCTCGACGTCAACGGCAATCTTGCCGAGGGTCAGGGCAGCAACATTTTTCTGGTGCACGACGGCCGGTTGGCGACGCCCAGGGAGCGGTTCGTGCTGCCCGGCGTCAGCCGCCAGGCGACGATCGACCTCGCCGGCCAGCTCGGGATCCCGTTCGAGGAGA
>DATEQL010000357.1:0-4160 GCA_035272665.1 Allostellaceae bacterium | reverse complement strand
TTGTCCGGCCGCTCCAAGACCGCCGGCTGAGTTCCGCTGCCGATCCGCTGCCGACCCCGTTCCGGCACGCCGAAATTCCGCTGTCGGCCAGCGCGGCTATATCGGGATCAACAGATTGATTACAAATAGATTCTTGACCCTGACCGGGCAATTTTTGGCGGCGAAAACGCGATTTACCGCTGCCGACAGCGGAATTGCGACGGGTTGGTCATCGGGAGAACGGCGTTCTCGGCGCGTCCTCCGTGACCCCGGCGCTAAGGCGTTCTATTGACGCTATTCCGCGAGAAAATCGCGCAGGGCGGCGACCAGTTCCTTCGGGTTGTCGCCCTGCACGGTGTGGCCGGCTTGCCCGATCGTGATTTGGCGGCCGTCGGGAAAGCTCTTCGCCAGACGCTCGGCATCGTCCTGGTGAAACACATCGCTCTCGGCGCCACGCACGATCAAGGCCGGACAGGTGACGTTGGCGAGATTGTCGGCGAGCCGGCGCCGCTCGGCGAGGTGCGCGTCGTGATCGAGCCGCTGAAACCGGCTTCTGTCGTACTTCCAGCTCCAACTGCCGTCCGGTTGTGGGCGTAGATTGTGCATCAGGCTGCGGCGCAGGATCTTCGGGTCGCGGCGCGGGTTGAAGGCGAGCGCCCGCTCAATGATCTCCTCCAAGGTCTCGGGCCTGGAACTGCCGTTGACAAACTCGCGAATGCGGCTCGACCCCCGGCGTCTGACCTCGGGCCCGGCATCGATCATCACCAGTGCCGAGAGCCGCTCGGGGTAAGCGACCGCGAAGGCGAGCCCGTTGATCGCGCCCATCGACTGCCCGACCAGCACGAAGCGGTCGAGGCCCTGCCGGTCGGCGAAGCCCCGGATATCCTCGCGCTGGGCGCCGATCGAATAATCGGCGTCGGGCGCCCAATCGCTGTCGCCATGGCCGCGCTGGTCGAGTGCCATGCAGTGAAACTCGTCGCGTAGTGCCAAGCAGCACAAATCCCAGGTATGCGCGGTCAAGGCACCGCCGTGCAGAAAGAGGATCGGCCGCAGCCCTTTGGTCCCCCAATCGAGATAACGAAATCGCAGCTGCCCGACGCTGACATCGTGCTCGTTTGGCAGAACGACATCGTCGAAGCTGAAGCCGGCCCGCACCGCCGTGGTCTTCAGATGATCGTGATATTCTTCAGCGGATAACGTCATGGCTGTGGCGGTCCCTTTGAGGCTCGACGCATCGGCTTTAGCACGAACCCGCGCGCCGGCCACCATCGCCTTCGCTTAGTGATTAGCACCCCCGCGTTCACGACATGGCTCGGCGTGCACCGAGAGTGGGTCTCGGCCATCCGAGGCGCTACACTCCTCTAGGAAAATCGCCCGCCTCAAGGAGAACACCGATGGCGTATGATCTGCTGATCAAGAACGGACTGATCGTCGACGGCTCGGGGATGCCGGCGTTCCGGGGCGATGTCGGCATCAAGAACGGCAAGATCGTCGACATCGGCAAGCTGAGCGGCACGGCGCAGCGCACGATCGACGCCGAAGGCCGCGCCGTCGCTCCCGGCTTTATCGATAATCACTGCCATTACGATGCCCAGGTCACCTGGGACCCGCTCTGCACCTTCTCGCCCGAGCATGGCGCCACCACCGTGATCTTCGGCAATTGCTCGTTGTCATTGGCGCCGGTGCGCAAGGGCACCGAGGAGCGGCTGGCTGAATTCCTCTCCTATGTCGAAGCGATCCCGATGGAGGTGTTGCGCACGGTCGAGTTCGACTGGGAGACGACCGGCCAATACATGGACCATCTCGACAAGCGTCTGGGCATCAATGTCGGCAACCTGATCGGCCATACCGCGGTGCGCCATTACGTGATGGGCGACGAGTGCCAGAAGCCGGGCGCCTCCGACAACCAGATCAAGGCGATGCAGGATGTCGTCCGCGACGGCATGAAAGCCGGCGCGCTCGGCCTGTCGGTGTCACGCGAAAAGGGCCATTACGACCCGCAGGGTGTTCACATCCCCGCTCTGTGGGCCGACGAAAAGGAGATCTTCGCGCTCGGCGACGTCTTGCGCGAAATGGGCACGGGGACCATTCAGGCCGGCGGCGGCCAGTATGTCGAGTTGAAGGATGGCATGATCCGGCGTCTCGCCGAGGCGACCGGCCGCACGGTCGTCTACAACAGCCTTTCCCAGACCATGCGCAAGCCCGACGAGTGGAAGACGCACATGGCCCGGGTCGAGGAAACCGCGGCACTCGGCATCCGCGCTTATCCGATGTGCAGTCCGAACCGGGTCACCCAGGACTTCACGATGAAGAACTGCCAGGTGTTCCGCGGTCTGCCGACTTGGCATCCGATCCTGCTGTCGTCGGACGAAGATAAGCTGAAGGCTTATGCCGATCCCGAGATCCGCGCCAAGCTCCACGAGGAAGCGGTCGTCAACAAGCCCGAAACGGCGGTCGGCTTCTCGAAGACCTGGTGGAATTACATGTGGGTCAACGAGCCGGTGCTCGACAAGAACAAGTGGATGCAGTTCAAGTCGATCGGGCAGATCGCCGAGAAGCAGGGCAAGCGCGTGATCGACGCCTTCCTCGATCTCGTTGTCGAGGAGAAGCTCGAAACCCGCTTTCTGCAGGCCGAGAACAATGTCGACGACGAGGCGCTGACCAAGATCCTGACCCATCCCAACGCGGTGATCGGGCTCGGCGATGGCGGCGCGCATGTTCAGTTCCACGGCGGCTACGGCTACCTCACCAAGCTCCTCGGCGAATGGGTGCGCGAGAAGCAGGTGATGACCCTGGAGCAGGCGGTGCGGCGGCTGACCTTCGACTCGGCCTCGACCTTCGGCATCTACGACCGCGGGCTGCTGCGTCCCGGCATGGCCGCCGATATCGTGATCTTCGATCCAACGACCGTGAAGTGCGGCCACGAGGTCGTCGTCCGCGACTTCCCGAAGGGCGCCTGGCGCATCAAGGAGCCGGCCGAGGGCGTCTTCGCCACAATCGTCAACGGCCAGGTGCTGTACGACCAAGGCAAGCACACCGGCGCGCTCCCGGGTCATGTGCTGCGCAACACCTATTGGCACGCCAATCGGGCATAGGATTGCGGTTGCTGGACCACGCGTAAGGCCCGAGATTGCTTCGCTGCGCTCGCAATGAGAGAATCCGCCGTCATTGCGAGGAGCGCGGTAGCGCGACGAAGCAATCTCGAACGGGAGAGCGAAAATGGCTGAAATTCTGGGATTGGGCTGCACGCATCGGCCGGTCATGTTGCGCCGGGACGAGGACTGGACCGGCATGATGCGGACCTCGCTCGACGACCCCGACATGCCGGCGGAGATGAAAGACCCCTCGCGCTGGCCGGCACAGCTGCGCGAGGAGCTTGGCAACGACTTCGGCGCCGCCTCGGCGGGCCGGGCACGTGAAGTCTATCGCCGGCACTTTGCCGAGACGCGCGCGGCGCTCGACGACTTCCAGCCCGACGTGATCGTCATGTTCGGCGACGACCAGTACGAAAATTTCAAGGAGGATATCGTCCCGCCCTTTGCCGTGTTGGCCTATGACGGGCACGAGGTCGAGCCGTGGAAGAACCGGCCCTGGAACCCCTGGGGCGAGCCTAATGACACGCGTTTCACCTTCGCGGGCCATCGTGCCGCCGGCAAGTATCTGGCATCAGGGCTGCTCGAGCACGGCATCGACGCGGCCTACGCCTACAAACCCTTGCATCACCCTCTCGGCCATGCCTTCGCCTACACGCTGTTGCTGCTCGACGACGAGCGGCGCGGGTTCGGCTATCCGGTCGTGCCGTTCTCGGTGAATTGCTACGGCCGCCGCGTCAATGCCGCGCGCGGGTTGCGCCTGCCATTGGCCATGCGCGACAAGATCCGCGAACTCGATCCCCCCTCGCCCAACCCGGGGCGCTGCATGGCGGTGGGTGCCGCGACCGCCCGGGTCATGGCAAAGAGCCCATGGCGAACGGCGATCATGGCCTCATCGAGCTGGTCGCATTCGTTCCTGACCGAGAAGAATTATCAGCTCTGGCCCGATGTCGCGGCGGATCGGCGCCTTTACGATGCCTTGGAGAAGGGTGACTACGCGGCCTGGCATCGCTACACGACCGACGAGATCGAGGACAGCGGCCAGCACGAGGTGCTGAACTGGTTCTGCCTCTTAGGCGCGATGGAGGA
>DATEQL010000356.1:0-7020 GCA_035272665.1 Allostellaceae bacterium | reverse complement strand
TCCCAAACTCGATGTTGCCCGAGGTGCTGGAGACGGCGAGTTTCCCTCCTGACCGGGAAAATACTGGCAAACACGCGATTTCGCGCTGTTCCAAGCGGGGCTGGTGCCGGCAAGGCTTTGTTATTGCGGTAATGACATGTCAAATTCCCTAAGCGAACAGGGAATTAAATCGGCCGAACAGGGAGCCAAAAAACCCGATCAGTGAATGCCCAAAAGGCCGCTCTCCCGGCGGGTCAGCAGTCGCGGTAGGATTTCTCCTCGATGATGGCGGAGCCCGACAGCTCGTTGAGCTTGCGCTTCAGCATGGCGCGCCGGTCGTTGTTGCGGTAGACGGCGCGGGCCAACTCGATAAAGCGCGCTCCGAACTCTCGCCGGGTGTCGCATTCGCGGATGTCATCCTCGATCACCCACAGAATCTCGTTGGCTTTCTTAAGCTCCTTGGTCAGCGTGTCGAGAGCGGGATCCGGCGGGCCTCGCCGGTCCCACACAGCGAGCAGCTGCGCCAATTCGCGGTGGATGTTGCGCAATTTTGCCGGCTCGGCGATCCGCTTGGCCTTGATCTCGAGGATCGTGATCTTGTCTACCAATTCGCCGACTGCCACTGGCACGAGCACCGTGTCAGCCCCGCCGATCGTCGAGCTGGGCTCGATGTCTCCCTTACGCGGCAAGAGCCGCCCTTCGGTGGGGCTCATTGCTGCCACCAATCCTGCGGTCCCGAGACCCGGCGGAACCCGGTGACCTTCGCTGCCGCTTCCTTCGGAAAGCATAGCAGATTGACCGAGACAATTCCCTCGAAGACGTTTTCCTTATTCTTCGCAAAATTCTGTGGATTGTACAGTTCTGGAAGATGCCACCACATTTCGTAGCCGAGTTCGCCGATCAACGCGATCAGCTCCCCGGAATGGGCCTTGCGATCGTTCTCGACGTACAATACCGGCCGAAACTTGGTGATCGTCTGCCGCGCTCCCTCCAGCACTTCGAGTTCCATGCCTTCGACATCGACCTTCAACATCTTGACCGCCTGCAGAGAAAGGGCATCCAGCTTCCAAAGCGTCACTTCTTCCCCGGTGCCGGACTTGTTCATGGAAACACCGCCAAAATTCACCTCGTTAGTGTAGTCGAGATAGGGGACTCTTACTGTGCCAGTCTCCCGCCCGACTGCACCATGATAGGTGCGGACATTGAAGAACTCATTGAGTGCAACGTTGGCGCAGAGTAATTGGAAAATCACCCGTTGCGGCTCGAACGCGAGGACCAGCCCCGAGCGCCCGACTAAATTTGCGATGGGAACAGTGTGCACACCAATATTGGATCCGACTTCGACGACGACATCGCCCGAACGCAGCAGCTGTGCGAATATCGCCGCCTCCAACTCGCTGTATTCGCCATAAAGATCGAGAGATCGGCCGATATAGCAGTCGCGTCTTAAAAACAGCATTCTGCCATGGCGGCAGTCCTTCAGGACCGTCGCTGTCGGCAGGTCCACATCGCGGCGGGGTGGCATCTCCGGTCGCGGCGCGAGATCGACGCTGTCGTCCGCGGGGACTGATCGCGTTTGCGGCAGCAGCCGGTTGCGTTCTCCCGAGGCAACGCGAGCGAGCTCGGCCGCGATGCGCGCGAATGCCTCATCCCAGTCGCCCGGCCGGCGCTGGCGGAAAAGTCGCGCTGTAGGGTACCACGGCGAGTCCTCGCGCTCGAGCATCCAGCGCCAATCGGGAATGTGCCTGAGTGCGATCCATACCGGGCGCCCCAGCGCACCCGCCAGATGCGCGACCGCGGTATCGGAGGTAACAACGAGGTCCAGGCTCATCATTATTGCTGCCGTGTCGAGAAACGCGTCGGGTCCGGCATCGAAGTCGGGGCCGAGCCTCTCGACACG
Organism: Allostellaceae bacterium; assembly: GCA_035272665.1. Classification (GTDB taxonomy): domain Bacteria; phylum Pseudomonadota; class Alphaproteobacteria; order ATCC43930; family CGMCC-115725; genus AP-15. The sequence goes on along the minus strand of DATEQL010000356.1, from coordinate 5,141 downwards.
CATGCCCTCGGGCAACGCGTCGAGCTGGTCGAGACCGTCGTTCCTCTGCAGGCTGATCACCCGCATGCCGGGCAGGGCCGCGGCCGGCGCGAAGGAGCGGAGCGGGATAGAACGGCCCCTGTCGATATCCCCCTCTGGGTTGCCCTGCCAGGCTATTCCGATCCTCAAGTCCGCCTTGGGCAAGCGCTCCCGCCAGGCGGCAATGCGCGCGGGATCTGCCGAAAGGTACGGCACCTCGGCGGGAATCGTCGCCATGGCCGTGCCTAAGACACAGGGCACGCTCAGCAGCGGGAGATGAAAATTAAAATTCGGCAGCTGCGGGCCCTCGACGATTCTGACCGGCAGGCCCGCTGCGCGGAGCAATCCGCGTATCCGTTCGGGAACCAACAGCATCACCCGGGCACCCCCGGCGGCGAGCACCGGAACGAAGCGCACGAACTGGAACGTGTCGCCAAAACCTTGCTCGGCGTGGAGCAGGATCGTCTTTCCGTCGAGGCACTCCCCAGACCACCTCGGCCCGCCGAAGTCGAGCTTTCCCGGGGCGGTTTTGCCTCGCCAGCGCCACTCATATTCAGCCCATCCCCGCGCGAAATCGCCGCGCAGCAACAGCACCATTGAGCGGTTCAAGTGCGTTTCTGCCAAGTCCGGTTGAGAGGCCAGCGCGCCCTCGAAGTGTTCCAGCGCTTCGTCGAGGTGCGCGAGCTTCAGCAAGGCGGCGCCGCGGTTGTTCAGGGTGTCGGCGGAGCCCGGCCGGAGAGCGAGCGCTTTGTCGTAGCTCTCCAGCGCCTCCTCGAGACGCCCGAGCATCTTCAGGGTGACGCCGCGGTTGTTGAGGACGTCCGCATCGTCCGGCCGGAGAGCGAGCGCTTTATCGTAGCTCTCCAACGCCTCCTCGAAACGCCCGAGTTCCTGAAGCGCGCCGCCGCGGTTTTTGAGGGCGTCCGGATAGCCCGGCCGGAGAGCGAGCGCCTTATTGTAGCTCTCCAGCGCCTCCTCGAAACGCCCGAATTGCTTCAGGATGACGCCGCGGTTGTTGAGGGCGTCCGCATAGCCCGGATTCAGCTGGATCGCCCGTCGGTAGCTAGCCGCCGCTTTATCGAACCGGCGAAGCGCATAAAATGCGTTCCCGAGGTTGAAATGCACCTCGGGATAGTTTGGCCCAAGGGCGACCGCGCGCTGGTAGCTCTCCACCGCCTCGTCGAGCCGACGGAGCGCGGTCAGCACACGGCCGAGATTGTAGTGGGTCTCGGCCCTCTCGGGCATCAGATCGAGGGCTCGGCGAAGAGAAGTCTCGGCCTCCGCCATGCGACCGAGGCCCATAAGGGCGGCTGCACGGTTGACGTGTACCCCCAGGAAGTCCGGGATCAGCTCTCCGGCCCGCATGGCGCTTTCCAACCCGGCTTCGAATCGGCCCTGATCATTCAGCGCGCGGGCGAGATTGGTGTGCGCCATGCCGTAACCGGGATTGAGGGCTATCGCACGGCGGTAGCTGTCAGCGGCTTCAGTCAGCCGCCCGGCCCCCTGCAAGGCGTTGCCGAGGTTCAGATGCGCCTCCGGCAGGTCATCCCGGAGCCCCGGCATCGCCTGCTCGATCAGCGCGATCGATTCTTCGAGGTTCCCGCGTTGATAGGCAACGACCCCAAGCAGATGCAGCGCCTCGGCGTGGTGCGGGTCCTTCGCCAGGGCTTTGCGGTAGAGAGCCGCCGCCCGGTCGAGCCGCCCGGCTTGGTGGTGGGCGAAACCGGCGTTCACCGTCCGGGTGACGCCTCCGGAGCGGCGGGCTTCCCGTTTGTCGAGGGACGACACAGTCGCCTCACGCCATGTCGGCGGGAGGGGGAACCGAAAAGGCGGCGGGCGGCCGCCCCGCCCGCCAGGTCTCCCACATCTGCCGATATGCCGCCTCGATGTTGCGGGTGAAACGCGCGGTGTTGAACAGCGGGTGCGTCAGCCGGTTCTGCGCGATAGGCGTGCGCAGCCGCGCCAGAACTTCGGGCTCGTGAGCAAGCCGCAATGCCAGAGCTTCGTATTCGTCGAGCGAGGTCGTGACCAGCTCACCAAGTTCGACCGCCCGCAACAGGCTCCCCGCCACCCGGCCGGCGAAGGTATCACCGGAGCAGGTGAGCACCGGCAGCCCGGCCCACAACGCGTCGCTCGCCGTCGTATGCGCATTGTAGGGAAGGGTGTCGAGAAAGAGGTCGGCGACGCGGTGGCGGGCCAGGTGCTCGGGCGGGGGCAATCGCCGGGCGAACACGAGCCGTCCGGGCGGAACGCCGCGCGTCCGCGCTTCGCGCGCAAGATTCGCCTTTGCCCAAGGGTTGTCGTCCAACAGCCATAACACACTCCCAGGCAGCCCCCGCAGCAGCCGCATCCAAGTGTCGAAAAAGGCGGGGGTAATCTTGTGGGAGCTATTGAAACAGCAGAAGACGAAGCCCGCGTCGGGCAAGCCGCATTCGCCGCGCGACGGAGTGAGCTCGGCGATCGCGCGTTTGTCGTCATTGCATTGATAGCAATCGGGCAGGTGGACCAGCCTCTCGCTGAAGAAGGATTGCTGATCGGGGGGCACGACGAACAGGTCGACAATAATATAGTCGATGAAATCCGCTCCCATCGTGCCGGGATAGCCGAGATAATTGACCTGGATCGGTGCCGGCCGACAGGCGAGAGCCTCGGTCCTGCAGCTCCCTGTGAGGCCTGTGAGGTCGATCAAGATGTGGACGACATCGGCATGGATCAGCTCAGCCACTCGGCGGTAGGGCATATTGCGGACATCGACAAAGCGATCGAAGGCGCCCGCAAGCCGGGCGCGCATTGCACTCCGGTCATCCTGGCCGTAGGAATAGCCGATCACCTCGAAGTGTCGGCGATCGTGGTGCTCGATCAGCCCGGCGATCAGAACAGCCACCGGATGCTGGCGAAAATCTTCCGAGAGATAGCCAAGCCGTATGCGCTCGCTGGACCTCGGCTGCGGGCGAGCGAGAGCGGCGGCGTAGGGGACGACGATCATGCCAGCGGCCCGGCGAGCACAGTCGAACTGCTCCTGTGGGGTCGACGAGAGCGCCAGCAACGCGAACGGTGTGCCTGGGGTCGGCTGCGACGCCAGCGCGCTTCGCACTCTCGTCTCGTTCTGCGGATAACCGGACCAATCGCAGATTTGCTGCTTTGCGCGAAACCAGGCAGCCAATGCCCTACCGTTATCGGGATCGAGCACAACAGCGCGCCCAAAGGAGTCGATGGCCTCGCGGAGTTTCTCCTCGAGCTTGAGGGCGATGCCGAGGTTGTAATGCGCTTCCGCAAGGTCGGGGTTTAGGACGAGTGCCCGGCGGAAACTCGCCAGTGCGTCAGCGAGCCTGTATTGCTGGCCAAGCGCGGTGCCGAGGTTCATGTGAGCCTCAGGGTAATCCGGCTTCATCGCGAGCGCCCGTCGATAGCGTTTGATCGCTTCGTCTAGCCGGTCTTGCGCGTGCAGGGCTCTGCCGAGATTGAAATGCGCCTCGGGATAGTCCGGCTTGAGGGCAATCGCCAGTCGATAGCTTTTGACCGCTTCGTCGAGCCGGCCTTGTGCCTGCAGCGCGCTGCCGAGGTTGAAATGCGCCTCGGGATAATCCGGCTTGAAGGCGACCGCACGCCGGTAGCTGAGCCCAGCCTCGTCGAACCGATTAAGCGTGGCCAACACCCGGCCGAGATCGTTGTGTGTTTCCGCTCGCTCCGGCGTCAGATCAAGCAAGCGGCGTAAGGGAGCTTCGGCCTCGGCGAAACGCTCTAGGCCCATCAGAGCGGCAGCGCAGTTGAGGTGTGCCCCTGGAAAATCCGGTATCAACTCGATCGCACGCCGCGAGCTTTCCAGTCCCGCCGCGAACAGCCCCTGGTCATGTAGCGCGCGGGCGAGATTGCTGTGCGCCATGCCGTAGTCGGGTTCGAGCGCGATTGACCGCCGGTAGCTGTCCGCTGCTTCGGCAAACCTGCCCACCTCCCGAAGCGCATTGCCGAGGTTCAAATGCGCTTCCGGCAGATCGTGCAACGCCGGCAATGCCCGCTCGATCAGCGCGATCGCGGTCCCGAATTTTCCGTTCTGATAGGCGATGACGCCGAGAAGATGCAGCGCCTCGGCATGTTCGGAGTCCTTCGCCAGCACCTTGCGGTAGAGCGCCTCCGCCCGCTCGAGCCGACCCGCTTGGTGGTGGGCGAAACCGGCATTCACCGTCCGCGTGATCCCGCCGGCGACGCGGCGGACCTCGGGTTTCCCCGCATCTATAACCGCAGGTGATGCGAAACTCATGCTAGGCGCCGGAGACCGAAAAAGCGGTGGGCGGCCGCCCCGCCTGCCAAGTCTCCCACATTTGCTTGTAGGCAGCCTCGAGGTCACGGGTGTACCGCCCGATGTCGAAGAGCGGCATCGTCGACCGGTTGCGCCGCAACTTCTCGCGCAATCCGGCGAGCCGCCCCGGTTCTGTCGCCAGCCGCAATGCGAGCTCCTCGTATTCGCCTGGCGAGGTCGTGATCAGCTCGGGCAGCCCAATGGCCGTCAGCAGCGCGCCGGCCATCCGTCCCGGATAAGTCGCGCCGGCACAGGTCAGCACCGGCAACCCCGCCCACAACGCGTCGTTGGCGGTCGCGCCGGCATTATAAGGTAGCGTGTCGAGAAACAGATCGGCCAAACTGAGCCGCGCCAGATAGTCCGGCCTCGGCGCGTGTGGTGTAAAGATGAGCCGCTCGGAGGAAACGCCGCGGCTTGCCGCCTCGCGATGCAAATTGTCCTTGGCCAGCGCATTTGACTCGACGAGCCAGAGCACGCTTCCCGGCACCGCCTTGAGCAGCCGCATCCAGATATCGAAAAAGGCGGGAGTGATCTTATAGGTGTTGTTGAAGCAGCAGAAGACAAAGCCCGTTTCGGGCAGGCCGCATTCGGCCCGCGACGGGGCGGGCTCGGCGATCTCCCGCGTCGTGTCGCTCGGTTGGTAGCAGTTCGGCAGGTGCACCAGCCGCTCGCTGTAGAACGGCTGTTGGTCCGCCGGCACGAGGAACCGATCGACGATGATGTAATCGATAAAATCCGCCCCCGTCGTGCCGGGATAGCCGAGATAGTTGACCTGGACCGGCGCCGGCCGGCAGGCAAGGATTGCGGGCCTGCAGCGCCCGGTGTA
>DATEQL010000355.1:0-7788 GCA_035272665.1 Allostellaceae bacterium | reverse complement strand
ACCATCATATCAGGAACGCGCGCTTGGAGCTCCGCGGCGCTCGCGTTCACTCGGACCGCCGAAGTGCGCGACCTGCTGCATCGCCTCGATGGATTGGAGCCGCAATAACTCGGGATAACGCCGGTTTTTGCAAGCGTCCAGGTGGGGTGCGTTTTACAACAGGCTGCCGCCGTCAACGGGGATGACCGTGCCGTTGACAAAGGTCATCGTCGTCGCCAGACCGAGGATTACCGCAGCCACCTCCTCGGGCTGACCGATTCGTTTGAGCGGGTTGCTGGCGATCCGATGGGCGCGCTGCTGCGGCGTCCACATCTCCGTCATCGGCGTCTCCATCAAGCTGGGTGCCACGGCAAGCACACGGATCTCAGGCGCCAAGGCCCGCGCCAGGGACATCGTCATCGCGTGCAGCCCGGCCTTGGCCGCGGCATAGGCGATGTTGCTGCCGCCGCCGCGCACACCCGACACCGAGCCGACATTGACGACGAGGCCCTGCCCGCTCGCCTTTAGCAACGACTGGCAAGCGCGCACGGTGGCGAAGGGGCCGCGCAAATTGACCGCCAGCACAAAATCGAAGAAATCGTCGTCGAGGTCGCGCAAATCCGCGTGGGGGATCACCCGGGTGCTGCCGGCATTGTTGACGAGGATGTCGAGCCGGCCTTCCGTCTTGCCGATCGCGGCAGCGAGGCTTTCGATTGCAGCCGTATCCTGCGCCGGCGTCCGGCTGGCGCGGTGGCCGGTGCCGGGCAGGCTCGCGATCAGCCGGTCGGCCGCTTCGGCGTCATCGGCGAAGGTGACGACGACCCGTGCGCCGGCCTCCGCGAACAAGCGCGCGGTCGAGGCACCCAGGCCTTTGCTGCCGCCGGTGACCAGCGCTACGCGACCGTCGAGCGCGCCCATTGCGGACAGTGCCGGTTCAGTCAGCCGCCGCCGCCAAAGGAGGCCCATGCGTCTTCATGAACTCGATCAGATAGGGTTTCCACAGCTCGGCATAGAAATGGCTGAAATGCCCGTGCGTGTTGGGTCCGGCCGGGATCAGCACGTAACGGCCATGCTCGACCCGCTTCATCGCGCGCTCGACGGTGCCGAGCTCGGGCGGGTTCGCGTGATCCTCGGCGTCGTTGATCAGCAGCACCTTGGCCTTGATCTTGTCGAGATCGGGCTCGGGGTTGTAGTCCATGATCGCCTCGATCGCCCACAGCGAGTCATTGGCGTCGCCCCCGGCCGCCTCGGCCAGCCGGCGCTCGTAGAGCGCGTTGGCGGCGGCGAGTGTCGGCGCCATTTCCTGGATACGAGTCGCGCTTTCGGTGCCGAAATTCCCGGCGGCAGCGTAGATGTAGTGCCGGGGGTTCGTTTCGTAGAAGCCGTTGTTCCAGTCCGGGTCGTGCCGGATCGCCTCAGCCTGGGCGCGGCGGCCGAGCCAGTTGCGGCCGCTGATCTCGACCGGCTGGCAGGAGATCGGTACCACTCCGTCCATCAAATCGGGGTACATCTCGGCCCACATCCAGGCATGCATGCCGCCCATCGAGCTGCCGATGACCAGCCGCAGGTGGGCGACACCGAGACCCTCGGTGATCAGTCGATAGCCGGAGTCGACCATGTCATGATAGCGGTAATGCGGAAAATTTCCCCTGAACCCGTCGGAGGGTTTGCTCGATCCCCCACGCCCGATCGCGTCCTGCATGATCATGAAATACTGCGTCGCATCGAGCGGCTGACCCGGTCCGAACAGCTCGTCGGCGAGGCTCGGGCGTAGCCAATTAGCACCGGTGCCGGTGTTGCCCTGCAACAGCAACACGCCGTTGACGATCTTGCCTGCGGCGTTGCGCTTCGCCGTTCCTAGGGTGCGGTAGTAGAGCTTCAGCTCGGGTAGCGTCTCGCCACTACGAAACACATAGTTCCGGATGACGAAGTCGCCCTCCTGGTAATTCGGCCACTTCGATTGATTGGATGGTCCGGCGGCGACAGCGGCATGAGCAGGCATTCGCGGGTCCTCCGTTTCGCTACGTGTGATGATAGAGGCTACGTGTACCAAGAGAAAGCCTTGGTCGGGCGAGTCGCGCGCCCGCACTCCCTCCCGCACCGACCGCCTGGCTGACTTTTCTGAGGCGAATTGGCGGCGCGTCCGGCAAACCATGATATCGTGTTTGTATGTCCGCCCCTGCTGCCGCCGATCCGATCCTCAAGCGCTTTCGCGCCGCGCTCGACGCACTTTACGGCGACCGCATCGAGCGGGTGGTGCTGTTCGGCTCACGGGCGCGCGGTGATGCGCGGGACGATTCCGACTACGACGTAGCCGTGTTTCTCAAGGGACTTGCTGACCGCTGGCAGGAGGTCGATCGCATCGTTCCGCTCGTTACCGATATCCTTTACGAGGACGGCGCGTTTATTCACGCGATGCCTCACCGCGCGGACTCCTATGAAGATCGCTCCTCGCTGATGCGGGAAATTCGCCGCGAAGGCGTCGATCTTTGACGCCTGAAGCCACCGAACATCTCGCCAAGTCTGGCCAATGTTTGGCCCGCGCGCGGGCCATTCTCGCTGCAGGCGTGGGCGAAGACGCCGCTCGCAATGCCTATCTCGCGGCCTTTCACGCGGCGCAGGCCCTCATCGTGGAGCGCACCGGCAAAGACGCCAAGACCCACAAGGGCGTCGATAGCCAATTTGCCCGGCTGACGAAAGACGAGCCCCGCCTAGGGCGCGAGCTGCGCCAGTTCCTGGCGTACGCCTACGACATGAAATCGATCGCCGATTACGGACTGGGGCCAAACGCCGACATACCGCTCGACCGCGCCGGCGCTGCGATCGATACCGCCGAACGATTTGTCAGCCAGATCAGGGAACTGCTGCCGTAGCGAGCGCGTGGCGCGCGCCGCCGTCGGCCTATTTCGATACCGGGCGTGCCGGGCACGTTCGCCGAGGAAAGCGAAATCTAGCCAGGGGGCGGTTCTTCGCCGCCCTGTCCGACCACGCGGTTGCCACCGGCCCTCTTGGCCAGATAGAGCGCGGTCTCGGCCCGCTCAAGCATGACTTCCAGCTCCTCCTCCTCGTCGGGGCTCGACGCGGCGGCGCCGACGCTGACTGTGGCATCGACGCCATCGATCGCCGCGCCGCTGACGCGAGGGCGCAGGCGCTCGGCGATCTGAAGCGCCGCGGCAAGGCCCGGCTCCGGCATCACCACCACAAATTCGTCGCCACCCCTCCGCGCCACCAGGTCCGACGGGCGCAGGGCGAACGTGACGCGGTTGACGATTGCCTTCAGCACGAGGTCCCCCGCGGCGTGGAGGTACGTGTCGTTGATATGCTTTAAATGGCCGACGTCGACGATGAGGATAGCAATCGGTTCGCGTGCAGCGCGGCAGCGCGCAGCCAGCCTCGGCGCGTGCACGTCGAAATAGCCGCGGTTGAAGGCGCCCGTCAGCGGATCGACCCGAAACTGCTCGCGGACGCTCTCGTAGCGCCATTTCTGCCGTAACTGCGCGCCGACACGCGCCATGAGCGTGAGCCCAATGATCGGCTTGGTGACGAAATCGTCGGCGCCGGCCTCGAAGCCTCTCACGAGGTCGTCGACGTCCGAAAGGGCCGTCACCATAGAATGTGCTCCATGGCCGGATCGGATTTGATGCGTCGGCAGACCTCAAAGCCGTCCATCCTCGGCAGCACCACGTCGAGCAGGACGATGTCGGGCTGTTCGGTCGCGATTTTCGCCAGCGCCTCAAACCCGTCGGCGGCCGTGCTCACAACGTAATGTTCAAACGCGAGCCACTCAGCCAGCACGCTGACGTTCATCGCGTTGTCATCGACGACAAGAATGCCGGCCGGCATGCGGGCGGCTCCTTTAGTTCGTGGCTTTTTGCTTCGAGACGCTGCTGGACGCTACCCGAACGTTCGCACTCGTGCCATCAAACAAGGGCGCGGCTCAGATGCTTTTACTTAAAATCCGGGAGAAATTTACTTAAAATCTTTGAGAAATTCGAACCCCTAACATGCCACGCTCCCATTGGCCCCAACTTGCCTCTCGGCCGCCGCCGTACTCGGGCTCAAACACTCGACAGCAGCGCTGATGTAGATCCTTTTACACCCCAAAAACGCCTCGAGAAATCACCCGCTCCTGACCCCGATCGGCGGTCCGAAATCTCGAGTCCAAAACGCAGCCATTGACCTCTACTTGCGCTCTCCGCCGCCCGCGAGCGATCGCTACGAAACGAAAGAGGGCGCTCTGAGGCGCCCTCCATTTTCGCGTCTGCTGGCACGGCGGAAACTCCTGCAACGGGACATTCGCAGCCCTAAGCGACCCGACCCGTCCTAGCCAAACCCAGCCGACGAAGGCTCCGCCCGGCGCTGCGCGGCCGGGACATGCCAATCTCAGCCCCCGATGGCCTCGGCATGGCGGAGAAAGCGGCGGTTCGGGGCGCGTCGCGAGGCGTTCGTGGGCCAGGGCGATGCCGCGCTGCCTGATCCTATGCGGCAACGTCCTTGGCCGTCGCGCGGGAGAGGTGAGGCCCACATGCGTCCTGGGTCATGGTTGGCTCCATCGCCTTCGAGGGCTGCTAATCCCCTTGGCCGGGCTTGGCCCGGCCACCATCCACGGGTTCTCTTCGCCGGCCGGCGTCCTCGATAAAGACGTGGGTGGCCGGACCCAAGTCCGGCCACGGAGATATCAATCCGCGATCGGTCAGTCGGGATAACGTGGCTTAATAGCTGGAAATTTCGATCGAGTTCTGATCCGGGTCGTCGATGTAGACCGATTGGATCGTACCGATCGCCCCGGCGCGCGGTCCCTGCATCCGCAACGGCACGCCGCAATCTTCGAGATGGGCCGTGACCTCGCCGATTGATGCCTCGGTGATGAAGCAGATATGCGCCGGCAGCCGTTTTTCGCCGCTGATTGCCATCGCCCCGCCGGCGGCGTCGAGATGGATCTTCTGCTGGCCGAAATGGAGCGCGGCGCGGCCTTCGCCCATACTCTCGGCCTTCATGCCGAGCACGCGCTTGTAGAACTCCACGCTTCGGTCGATATCGGCGACGGTCAGGTTCAGATGGTCTATGCGCTCGATCTCTCGGGCCTCGTCGGTTTGAGGAGATCCAGAGCTTGCCACGATGTGGAGCGTCTGGCCAGCGGGGCCGAAATGATGCAAGATTTCGGATGCTGTCCGAACAGCAAGCCCGCTTTCTGGCCGGTCGCCGGGTCGGTCATCTGGCGACCGCCGATGCGCGGGCGACACCGCATCTCGTACCGGTTTGCTTTGTCGTGAGCGAGGGCGCGCTCTACATCACGATCGATCAAAAGCCGAAAGGCGACGTCTGGGCATTGAAGCGATTGCGGAACATCATCGAAAATCCGGTTGCCGCTTTCGTCGCCGATCACTGGGACGAGGACTGGACCCGGCTCGGCTGGATCATGCTGCACGGCCCCGCCGAGATCCTGGCCGACAGTGCCGAGCACGATCGGGCGCAGGCGCTGCTTCGGTCGCGCTACCCCCAGTATCGCGGGATGGAGCTCGCCGACCTCCCGGTCATCGCCATCCGTATCGCGCGCGTGTCGAGTTGGGGGGACCTCTCCGTCGAGTAGACCGGGAGTGGTTGTTGCGATCGTAACGACTATAAACTTGCTATATTCGCGTCGTACCTTCCCACCCTAGCGGATCCTCGAACGGACCGCTGGGTTGAGCGATATTTCAACCTGAAGGAGAGCGTTTGCTGCAGATTTGCTGCAGGTTCAGCCATTGGAAATATTCGATTCAAATTCCGGTTGTGGTCCGGTGCGACGGCGATTTTCGGACGAGGTGATCCTGGCGAAAGTTCATCGATCGAGGTTAAGCTCGGGCACATCGGACCGATGGAGGGACAGATGGATTTTGGTGCGTCGATGTTTTTCACCGATTACTCGATGAGCCCGGCGGAGCTCGGTCAGGCGCTGGAGGCGCGCGGCTTCGAATCGGTCTGGGCCCCGGAGCACTCGCATATTCCCAGCACGCGCAAGACGCCGCCTGCGGGGGGCGGAGAACTCGGCAAACAATATTACGACGTGATGGATCCGTTCGTCACGCTGACGGCGGCGGCGATGGCCACCAAGAACTTGAAGGTGGCGACCGGGGTGTGTCTGGTCATCCAGCGCGACACGATCCAGACCGCAAAGCTCGTCGCTTCAATCGACCACGTCTCGGGAGGCCGGTTTTTGTTCGGCATCGGCGGCGGGTGGAACCAGGACGAGATCGAGAGCCACGGCGCCGACTTCCGAAGCCGGTTCAAGAAAATGCGCGAGCAGATCGAGGCGATGAAGGAGATCTGGACCGAGTCCGAGGCCGAATATCACGGCGAGATCGTCGATGTCCCGAAGATGCGGACCTGGCCAAAGCCGGCGCAGAAGCCGCACCCGCCGGTCATCGTCGGCGGCGCTTTCCCGCAGAGCGCGCGGCGCGCGGTGCGCTATGGCGACGGGTGGGTGCCGAATGCGAGCCGGCCGAATTACGCCGACGTCACCGAGTTCCTGCCACAGTTTCGGCAGATGGCGACCGAGGCCGGGCGCGACCCGGCGACCATCCCGATCACAATCTTCGGGGGTCGCGATGACCTCGATCGCATCAAGCGCTATCGCGACCAGGGCGTCGCTCGGGTCGTGACGACGCTGCCTTCCGCACCCGCGGCCGAGATCTTGCCGACGCTCGACCGCTGGGCGGAGATGATCCGCCAGACGGCCCATTAATCGCCGAGGGAATCAGCATGCTGACACTGCAACAGGCCTCGATCATTGTCGACAAGGCTCTGGAAAAGGGTCGGGAACTCGGCTTCAAGCCGCTCACCGTGGCGGTGCTCGACGCCGGCGGGCAGCTGAAGGTGCTCAAGCGCGAAGACGGATCGAGCCTGCTGCGGCCGGAGATCGCCGGCGGCAAGGCCTGGGGTGCCTTGGGGATGGGGTTCGGCGGGCGCGAATTCGCCCGCCGCGCCGCCGCCAATCCGGCCTTCATCCAGGCGCTCAGCGTGGCTTCCGGCGGTCGCATCGTGCCGGTGCCGGGCGGCGTCTTGATCAGGGATCGCGCAGGCGAGATCGTCGGCGCCGTCGGCATCAGCGGCGACACTTCCGATAACGACGAGACCTGCGCAATTTACGGCATAAACTGTGCCGGCCTCGTCGCCGACACCGGAGACCCGGGCTAATCGGCCGGCCCGGCCGCTGGCCGCAAGTTCGCAGCGTGATCAGTCCGATTTCGACACGATGCCGGCTCGGTTGGGCGGGCGCAGAGCGCGAAAATTGCGTATTTTCGGCCTGGTGCTGGTCACCCTATTTGTGTTTCCGCCATTGGTGAGCGGCTGCGTGTTCGGTCGACCAGACGGTGTTCCCTGGTACGCGGCGCGGCGCGACCCCTCGGGGCTGGCACCTGATCCGGCAACCACGCCCGACGCGGTAATCCAGGTCTACGCTGCCCGGGCGGTCGCCTGGCGCGGCGCCTTTGCCGTTCACACTTGGATTACGGTGAAGCCCTCGGGGGCCGAGCGTTATTCCCGTTACGAGGTGCTGGGCTTTGGCGTAGCGAACGGCGCCCCGGCAGTGCGCATCGACCGCACCGGCCCCGACAATTACTGGTTCGGCGCACGGCCCGTACTGGTGCTTGATCGCCGTGGGCCGAACTGCGACGCGATGATCCAGAAGATCCGGGATGCCGTTGCGCGTTACCCGTATCCGCACGATTATCGCGCCTGGCCGGGCCCCAACAGCAACACCTTCACCGCCTACATCGCGCGTTCGGTCCCCGAACTCGGTCTGTCATTGCCGGCGAATGCACTAGGGAA
>DATEQL010000354.1:0-3316 GCA_035272665.1 Allostellaceae bacterium | reverse complement strand
CCGCTGTTAGCAAGGACACGATACCCGCTCTCGGCCACTCCTTGCTCCCGTGCGATCTGCCCGAGGGCCCGGACCAGAGCGGCGATTTCGGCCGCCGAGGCCTTCTCGGAGAAGTCGTCGAGCGACACGTACTCCCCTTTGGGGATCACCAGAACATGTGTCGGGGTTTGCGGGCTGATATCGTGGAACGCGAGGACGTGTTCGTCCTCATAGACTTTCTTGCAAGGGATTTCGCCGCGCAGGATGCGGGCGAAGACACTGTTGCGGTCGTAGGCCATGACACCTCCGGTCAAAGGTTTTCCCGTGCGCGCTTTTCCGCGACGCCAGAGGTGCCCTCGCGGCGCGTGAGCTCGGCGGCGACGTCGGCGGGGGACACTCCGGCAGCAGCCCACAGCACCAGCAGGTGATAGAGCAGATCGGCGCTCTCCCCGACGAGCGCGGCGGGGTTATCCCCGACGCCCTCGATGACCGCCTCAACCGCCTCCTCGCCGAGCTTTTGTGCGATCTTTGCCCGACCGCGGGCGAACAACCGCGCGGTGTACGAACTCTGCGGATCGGCGCCGCGGCGAGATTGGATCACCTGCCAGAGTCGTTCGAGAGTGGCTCCCAACTCGGCGGTCATCGCTCAGAACCGCACCGGAATTCCACAAGCGGCGAGTCGCGCCTTGGCATCGCCGATGCGGTGGGCGCCGAAATGGAAGATCGAGGCTGCCAGGACTGCGGTGGCGTGCCCATCGCGAATCCCCTCGACCAGGTGATCGAGGGTGCCGACACCGCCTGAGGCGATCACAGGCACGCGCACCGCATCCGCGACGGCGCGGGTCAGCGCGGTGTCGTACCCCGACTTGGTTCCGTCACGGTCCATCGAGGTCAGCAGGATCTCGCCGGCGCCGTAATCGGCGAGCCGGCAAGCCCAGACGACCGCGTCGATGCCGGTCGGCCGGCGCCCGCCATGGGTGAAGACCTCCCACCGCTCGGCTCCTGCCGTCTTGGCGTCGATTGCGGCGACAATGCACTGGCTGCCAAACTTGGTCGCCGCTTCGCGCACGAATTCGGGGCGGGCGACCGCGGCGGTGTTGATCGACACCTTGTCGGCGCCGGCGAGCAGCAGGCGGCGGATATCCTCGACCGCGCGTACCCCGCCGCCGACGGTCAGCGGCATGAAACATTGCTCCGCGGTGCGGCGGACCACGTCGTAAAGGGTGTCGCGGTCTTCGGCGCTGGCGGTGATGTCGAGAAAGCACAGCTCGTCGGCGCCCTCGCGATCGTAAAACCGCGCCTGCGCTACCGGATCGCCGGCATCGACGAGATCGACGAAATTGACGCCCTTGACGACGCGCCCGTCCTTGACGTCGAGGCAGGGGATGACGCGCATCTTCAGCACGGCTCCTCCGAGAGCAAACGCAAAGCCGCGGCAGGGTCGATCCGTCCGTCATAGAGCGCGCGCCCGCAAATGATTCCGGCGACGCCGTCGGTCTCGCGTGCCTTGAGCGCGGCGATGTCGTCGAGCGAGGATACTCCCCCCGAAGCGACGACCGGAACCCGGATCTGGCGCGCGACCGCGGCGACCGCGTTCGCATCGACACCGGAGAGCGTCCCGTCGCGGGCGATGTCGGTATATACGATCGCCGCCACGCCGCAGTCCTCAAAGCGGCGCGCCAGCTCGACGACATCGAGCTCAGCTGTCTCAACCCAACCCTCGACCGCGACATGCCCGTCCCGCGCGTCGATGCCGACGACGATCCTGCCTGGATGATTGGCCGCGGCCTCCCGCACCAGCCCGGGGTCGCGCAATGCTGCGGTGCCGAGCACGACGCGATCGATGCCGAGCGTCAGCCAGTGATCGATCGCAGCGCGGTCTCGAATCCCGCCGCCGAGCTGCAGTCGCAGACCGACGGTGCTGCGGATCGCCGCCACGGCCGCGCCGTTCTGCGAGCCGCCGGCGATGGCGCCGTCGAGATCCACGACATGCAGCCACGAGAAGCCGGCATCGGCGAAATGGCGGGCCTGCGCAGCGGGATCCCGATTGAAGACGGTAGCGCTCGCCATATCGCCGCGGACGAGGCGCACGCAAGCGCCGCCCTTGAGGTCGATTGCCGGGAACAGGATCACCGCGGAGCCGGCCCGTCTTCGAGGAGCTTGTAGTAGTAGTGCCCCGGCACGATTCGCCCTTCGACCTGCGCGTAAACGGGATGCGTGCCCCAGCGGATGTAGCCCAGACCCTGATACAGCCGGATCGCTGCGCGTTGCGTGTCGCGCAGATCGAGGTTGAGGACGGCGAGTCCGATCTCCTTGGCGAGACGCTCGATCTCGAGCACGACCTCGCGGCCGAGACCGCGGCCGCGCGCCCAGGGTGCCACGAAGGCGCTGGTCAGGGTTCCGGCAAAGGCCTGTGCCTCGTTGTTGCGCGGCGCCCGGCTGAGCTGTGCCGAGCCGGCGATCACGCCATCGAGGCGGCCGGCGACGAGCCGGCGCTCGGGGACGAGCAGCACGCCTTTCCAATAGCTCTCCAGCACCTGCCGCGGTGGCGGCTTGAGCCAGCCGAACCCGCCGCCTTCGGTGATCGCGCTCTCGGTCGCCTCGCAGAGATCGTCGAGATCGGTGCCGGAATAGCGGGCCACCCGCTCGACCGAGATCGTCGCACCGGAAATTCCCCCATTGCTCATGGACGCCATCGCAAGAAGTTCCCGATCAGCCGCAGCCCTGCCGCCTGGCTTTTTTCCGGATGAAACTGCGTCCCTGCGAGATTGTCCCGACCGATCATCGCCGTCAGCGGGCCGCCATAATCGGTCACGGCGACGAGGTCTGCCGGATTGGCAAGCTGGAAATGGTAGCTGTGGACAAAATAGGCGTGGGCACCCGCTCCGATCCCCGCGATCAGCGGATGGGACGCTCGAGGCTCGATTTCGTTCCACCCCATATGCGGGATCTTGAGCGCGGGATCGCGCGGCTCGATCGCTATTACCTCGCCCCCGATCCAGCCGAGGCCATCCACCGTCTCGAACTCGCGCCCCCGGTCTGCCATCAACTGCATGCCGACGCAGATGCCGAGAAACGGGCGACCGCGAGCGATCACCGCCTCGCGCATCGCCGATTCGAGACCGGGTACGGCAGCAAGACCGCGGCGGCAATCGGCGAAGGCGCCGACACCCGGCAGAACGACCCTGTCGGCGCCGGCAACAGCTTCCGGTTTGTTCGTCACCTCGATTCGGGCGAAGATTCCATTCTCAGTCGCCGCGCGCTCGAAGGCTTTCGCCGCCGAGCACAGATTGCCCGAGCCGTAATCGACGATCGCGACGTTCACGGCAGGCTGCCG
>DATEQL010000353.1:0-3891 GCA_035272665.1 Allostellaceae bacterium | reverse complement strand
CCGCTCGGCGGAGAGTTGACCATCCCGAGATCCGCCGTGGATATCGCCGTCGCGCCACAAGTGGCCGCAACGGGCCGGGCTTGCGGTCGAGCAGAGATGACAGCACCATTGCGCTCAGCGACCGCGCCACAAGATCGGGCGCGCGCCGCCCAGGAGGGGCATGCAAGGCGGCTGGCCGCGCGGGTTGGCGGAGCTTCCCCTCCCGAAGCGCGCGCGCCGCGAAACGAGATCAGGAGCAAGCGATTGATTTCCCGCGATTCCGGTTTTGGAAAACGGCGGGTAATAGGAGCGGTCAGGCGGCTCGGTAACGGCTTCAGGCACAGGCAGGGCTCCCCGCGCAAGGGCCCTCTCGTATACGTTCATGATATGTTCACGTCAAGGTTCGTCGGCTGAAGGCGGCGCGCCAGGACCGGCAGGGCACCGGCGGCGATTGCTACCTGATGGCGACCCGTTCGGGGTAGGTGATGGTTGCGATAGATGCGGATCGAAACGCTCACAAAGCCCTCCCCCATCAAGCGCGATGACCCGGGTCCGTTATAGGGCGGCGCTGGCGATCTTTCGGAGGATTTTGCCGGCCGCATCCTGCCGTTCGATACAGAAGCCGCGGTTGTCTATGCGGATATTTTCGCGGCACGCCGCAGCGCCGGACGCCCGGCGGCCACGGCCGACCTGACGATCGCGTCGATCGCCCGCGTGCGCGGCGTAGAGTGTGGTTACGCGCGACGCCGCCGGGTTCGTGGGCTGCGGCCTCACCCTGATCGGCATCCAAGGGCCCATCCTGCTGAACTAGGGGGCCGGCCCTACGACCGGATGGTGCCCTTCTAGGGCAGCATCGCGATCCTCAAACTCATCGCCGACTCGCCGGGTGATGCGCCGCAGATGTCACCCCGAGCCGGACGCAGCCGTCCCGGCGACTGTGATTTAACCGGCGGGCCCCCCGCGCCGTCATTCAGCGGTGGAGCGACCTTCGCTCGATTATGGTAGAATCACACCGGGCCGGTTCTCATCTCTCCGGGAGGTAGATGAGCCGGCGCGAAGTCGTCGGCTTCGTCGTTCACGGAGCTTGTCGCCGGATCGCCGTTATCCGTCCAGAGCCGGATGCGCATTCCGGAATAAGACTGCGAGAGGAAAATCCAATGAACGCGCCTGCCGCACTTCGGAACGCCATCAACTTCAAGGCCGAGGCGCATCGCGATCCCTGGTCCGTGCCGGTGCACGAAATCGACGTCAGTAACCCCTACCTGTATTCCGAGGATACCTGGCACGGCTTCTTCACTCGACTGCGGTCGGAGGATCCGGTGCACTTCGTCGACAGCGCTTTGTACGGTCCGTACTGGTCGGTGACCCGGTACCGGGACATCATGACCGTCGACACTTCACAGCAGATCTACTCCTCCGACGCCGCATTCGGGGGCATCACGCTTAAAGATGTCCCGCTGCAGTTCAGAAAGGAAAGCTTCATCGCCATGGATCCGCCGCGGCACGACGAGCAGCGGAAAATCGTCTCGCCGATTGTCGCCCCGCCGAATCTGGCGAAAATGTCCACCACCATTCGCGAGCGGGCGATCCGTATCCTGGAGGAGCTGCCGCGCGGCGAGGTATTCGACTGGGTCGATCGTGTCTCGATCGAGCTGACGACGCAGATGCTGTCGACGTTGTTTGATTTCCCGTTTGAGGAGCGGCGGACCCTGACCCGCTGGTCGAACGTGGCCACTGTGAACACGGGCGCGGGCACGGAAATCGATTCGGAGGAGAAGCGCGACGTAGTCTTGCAAGAAATGCTGAGCTATTTCGCCGAAGTCTGGAAAATAAGGCAGAAACAGCCACCAAAATTCGACCTGATCTCGATGCTGGCGCATGGCGAGGCAACTCACGACCTGCCGTCACGGCCGCATGAGTTCATGGGTAATCTGCTGCTGCTGATCGTTGGCGGCAACGATACGACGCGCAACTCGATCAGTGGCGGGCTGTGGTTCTTGAACCAGTTCCCCGAAGAATACGCGAAGCTGCGCGCCAATCCCGCTCTGATCGCGAAGATGGTGCCGGAAATCATTCGCTACCAATCGCCGGTCGTGCACATGCGCCGCACGGCGCTGTGCGACGCCGAGTTGAACGGGAAGCGCATCCGCAAGGGCGAAAAGGTCGCGATGTGGTATATCTCGGGTAACCGCGATCCCGAAGAGATCGAGGAGCCGGATCGCTTTATCATCGATCGCGCACGGCCCCGCCAGCATTTGTCTTTCGGATTCGGTATTCATCGCTGCGTCGGCAACCGCTTGGCCGAGATGCAGTTGACGATATTGTGGGAAGAGATCTTGAAACGGTTCTCGCCGATCGAGGTGGTGGAGAGACCAAAGCGGGCTTATTCCAACCTGATTCACGGCATTACCGAGATGAAAGTGCGGATTCCGACATAAAAGTCTGTTCGCGCCGATGGCCGGCTTCTTCGCCATGATGTTTGCCCGAGGGCGTGGCCCAGACCCGGGCCACCCGCCAGGCGCCCGAGTTCATGGAGGCGGCAATCGGTGAGCCTGCCGCACGACTACACGCAAGACCTGGCGGGCATCCGGGCGCCGGTCCGGTTGATCCACGGGCGGTATGACCGGATGGTGGCCTTCGAGGTCAACATCGCGATCCTGAAACCACCTTGCCGATTGGCACCTCGTGCTGCTCAACAACTGCGGGTACTGGCCGCCGTTCGAGAAGCCGGCCGAGTGGGACGCCCAGGTCCTCGCGTTCCTGGTGGCTACTGAGAGGGACGGCTAGGATCAAAAGCGAATCAGCTCGTCTGGCGCCTCAGGGCACGGCGAGCTCCGCGGGGCGGCCAAGCGCTGGAGTGGGGCGCCGGCTGTGCCATTGGATCGCGATCAACGCGAAGAGGCTGAGCAGTGCCGTGAAGATCAGATAATAGCTCGGCGCCAGGCTGTCTCCGGTGGCGGCAATCAACCACGTTGCCACGAGCGGAGCGAGGCCGCCGAAGATCGACACCGCGGTGCTGAAGCCCAGAGACACGCCTATCGCCCGGACTTCGACCGGGAACTGCTCCGACAGCACCGACGGCAGGACGCCGCTGTAGCCGGCCTTGACCAGTTGGAGCCAAGCGACGGCGATGATGCACGCTGCCAGCGACGGCCAGGCGGCCATCAGATAAAAGGCCGGGTAGGAGGTCAGCACAAACAGCCAGCAGGTGATCACCATGAGCAGCGTGCGGCGCGGGAGTTTGTCCGACCAATGGCCTGCAAGCGGGCAGCCGATCGCCAGGATCGCGCCGCCGATCAGGGTCGCTGTGAACCCGACGAATGCCGGTAGGTGCAGCGTCTTAACCCCATAGGTCGGGATGTAGGCTAAGATATAAAAGGAGCTGTTCGAGATGATCGAGATACCGAGTGCCAGCAGCACCGGCAGCGGATGCCGGCGCAGCAGGTCTTTGATCGGGATCGTGGCGGGCTTTTCGGCTTCGATGAATTCAGGGGTCTCGACGACTTTCGCCCGCACATAAAGCCCGGCCGGCCCGATCAGCATGCCAAAGATATAAGGGATCCGCCATCCCCAACCGACCAGTTGATCATGGGTCAGCAAAGACGTCAGGCTGAGGCCAAACAGCGAGGCGAGCACCGTGATCAGGCCGCCGGTGGCAAATTGCCAGCTGGCGCTGAACCCACGACGGACGCCGCCATGCTCGGAAAGAAAGCTGACTGCGCTGCCGAATTCGCCGCCGACCGAAAATCCCTGCAACACTCGAGCGAGCGTGATGATGATCGGGGCTGCCAGGCCGATCGTCGCGTAGCCCGGTGTCACCGCCATCAAGGTCGTGCCGATCATCATCAATGCCATCGACAGCAGCAGGCCGGCTTTGCGCCCGGCGCGGTCGGTGTAGCCACCGACGACGAT
>DATEQL010000352.1:0-4920 GCA_035272665.1 Allostellaceae bacterium | reverse complement strand
CCCTGGCGAAGCCAAAGTGACGATGGTCAATCGCGATGCCTGGCACGCGATCCGCGTGCGGAATTACGAGCCCGATCTGCGCGGCGTCAGGGTTGCGCTCGATGATGTGCTGGAACCAATCGGAGTCGGGCGGCTCGTGGCCGAAGTAGTCGACATCGACTTTGCAAACCGGCGGGCTGCCTGTTTGATCGGGAGCGAGCGGTGCCAGCTGGCGTACGACCGGCTGATATTCGCCCTCGGCAGCCGTCTCGTCCGCCCGGAGATCCCCGGCCTCGCGCGCTATGCCTTCGACGTCGACACTTACGAGGGTGCTGCTCGGCTCAACGCCCATATCGATGCTCTGCCCGAGCGGCCGCCTTCGCCCGGGCAGTTCACCGCACTCGTCGTCGGCGCAGGCCTGACCGGCATCGAGGCTGCGACGGAGCTGATCGCAAAACTCCGATCGGCACACGCCCGTGCCCCACAAACGGCTGAGGCGCAGGTGATCCTCGCCGATCGACGGCCGAGGATCGGCTCCGACATGGGGGAGGGCGCTTGCCGGGTGATCGAGGAGGCGGTCGCCTCGCTCGGGATAGCGACCCGAACCGGCGTTTCCGTCGTCGCCATCGACGAAACCGGAGCGACGCTGTCGACCGGTGAAGCGATCGCGGCCGCAACCGTGGTCTGGTGCGCCGGGATGCGTGCCAACACGCTGACCGAATTGTTCCCGGTGGAACGCGACCGGTTCGGCCGGCTGCCGGTCGACCAGTTTATGAAGGTCGTCGGCATGGAGCAGGTGTTTGCCGCAGGTGACGCCGCGCACGCCCCGATCGATCCGCCTCGCCAATCGGTGATGTCCTGCCAGCACGCGCGGCCGATGGGCCGCTTTGCGGGCCACAACGCGGTGTGCGATCTGCTCGGCCGGCCGATGTTGCCATTGCGCATCGACTGGTACGTGACGTGCCTCGATCTCGGCGCCTGGGGTGCGGTGTACACCGAAGGCTGGGATCGCCGCGTCGTTGCCACCGGCCAGGCCGCGAAGAGAACCAAACAGATCATCAATTGCGAGCGCATCTATCCGCCGCACTCGCGAGATCGGCGCCAGATCCTCGACGCCGCAGCCCCGGTCGTGCAGGCGCCGCCACTTCAGCGGCGCGAAGACAGGACGCTCGGAGACCGGTAGACTTGGCCGTGATCCGCGTCGACAGCCGAGGGGAGGAACAACGATGTCGCTCGATACGATCAAGGTCCCGACTTTGGAGCAGCTGGGCGAGGTCGCGGCCGAGCTCGGCTTTAGCTTTACCGAGGCCGATCTCGCCGCGCACCGCGAGAGCCTTCTGCCGAGCTTCGAGGCCTATAATCTGCTGGACCGGCTGCCGGACGAGCTGCCGGCGGTCATCTACCCGCGGCGGCCCGGCCGGCGCCCGATGCCGGAGGAAAACCGACACGGCGCCTGGTACGTCAAGACCGAGATCGAAGGCGCCGCCTCAGGCAAGCTCAAAGGCAAGAAGATTGCGCTGAAGGACAATATCTGCCTCGCCGGCGTGCCGATGATGAACGGCGCTTCGACGATGAAGGGCTATGTGCCCGATGTCGACGCGACCGTGGTGACGCGGATTCTCGATGCCGGCGGGACGATCGTTGGCAAGACGGCGTGCGAATACTTCTGCTTCTCAGGCGGTAGCCATACCAGCGCCAGCGGCCCGGTGCACAATCCGCACCGTCTCGGCTATTCGGCCGGCGGGTCATCCTCCGGCAGTGCGGCTGTCGTCGGTCTGGGCGAGGTACCGATGGCCCTCGGCGGCGATCAGGGTGGCTCAATCCGCATCCCGGCCTCGTTCTGCGGGATTTATGGGCTAAAGCCGACCCACGGCTTGGTGCCGTACACGGGCATCATGCCCATCGAGCTGACATTGGACCACACCGGCCCGATGACGGCCACTGTCGAAGACAATGCCCTGCTGCTGGAGGTGTTGGCCGGGCCGGACGGGCTCGACCCGCGGCAACATGGCGGCGCCGTCGCCAAACCGTACCGTGAGGCTTTAAGCGAAGGCGCCGGCGGGCTGAGGATCGCGGTGGTCGAGGAAGGTTTCGGCCATCCGCAAGCGATGCCGCCGGTCGACGCGGTCGTTCGCGCCGCCGCAGAGTGCTTCAAGGGGTTGGATGCGACCGTCGACACCGTGTCGATCCCGATGCACCGTCAGGGCGCGGCGATCTGGCTGCCGGTGGCGGCCGAGGGCGCCACGATGCAGATGATGCTGGGCAACGGCTTCGGCTTCAACTGGCAGGGGCTCTATGTCACCTCGATGCTCGATTTCCACAGCGCCTGGCGGACCCGGGCCGACGAGCTGTCCGACAGTCTGAAGAATACGATGCTGCTCGGTCACTACATGGTGACGCGCTACCGCGGCCATTATTACGCCAAGGCGCAGAACCTGGTGCGGCGATTGCGCCGTGCCTATGACGAGGTATTGGCGCGGTACGATTTGTTGCTGATGCCCACCGTGCCGATCGTGGCGACGCCGCTGCCCGAGGCCAATGCGCCGGTCGAGCAGATCCTAAAGCGTGCCTTTGAGATGCTGGCGAACACCGCGCAGTTCGACTGCACCCATCATCCGGCGATGAGCCTCCCCTGCGGCATGGTAGACGGTCTGCCGGTCGGCATGATGCTGGTCGCCAAAGCCTTCGACGAGGAGACGATCTATCGCGCCGCCGCCGCGTTCGAGAACCGTGTCGATTGGAAATCCCTGAAGGCGGGGTAGGCCAAGAGGCCGCTGGCATGCGCCAATCCACCGAACAGCGCCGGCTCCTCGCGGTGCTCGTGGCGGACATTGTCGGTTACAGCCGGCTGATGGCGGAGAACGAGGCAGACACTTTTCATCGTCTGAAGGATTTTCAAAGTTCGCTGATCACGCCGACGACCGAGCGAAATCACGGGCGCGTCGTAAAATGGACCGGGGATGGCTTTATCGGTACCTTTGACAGCGCGGTTGACGCGGTCCGCGCCGCGATAGAGATACAATCGGGTGTTGCCGCCGCCGGCGCCTCAGCGGAAGATGATCGGCGCATCCGCTTTCGGATCGGGATCAACACCGGTGATGTGATCACCGTTCCCGGAGACGTTTACGGCGACACCGTGAATGTCGCCGCGCGGTTGGAGGCCCTCGCCGAGCCAGGGGGTATCTGTATCTCGACCGGAGTCCGAGATGCCGTGCGCGGCAAGTTCAGCCTCGAGTTCGAAAATCGCGGCGAACTTAGCGTCAAGAACATCCCCGATCCGGTCGGCACCTTCAATGTGATCTTTGATCCGATCGCTTGGACGATGGGCCGCGACGTGCCGCCACCGCGCGCCGGACGCACCCGTAATCTGCTTACAGGGGCAATCGTATTGCTCGTCGGGGCGGTTGCTGGCGCTGGTTGGTATATCCTGGGGAAGCAGCACAATGAGCTGCCGACCACAACCCCTTCCGCAGAGCCAACTTCACCATCTCATCCCCCGGCAACTTCCTCTTGGCGGGAGGAGCTGACAGAGCAATTGGCGTCGGCCGTGCCGAGCCTAAGCGGCAAGATTCTGGAGAACGCGGCGCATGCGTATGAGGCGGCTGAAGGCCATAAGGCCCAGGCCGTCTCCCCGGATCCGCCGGGGCTTTGGCGCGCCTCTGCACGGCCAACTGCCGAGAATGCGGAGACCTCGGCACTGGAGAACTGTCAAATAAACTATGGCCGGCCGTGTGCTCTGATTGCAGTAGATGAGACATTGTCGCCGATGCCGGCGAACCGCAACTGGTCTCCACGAGACATGCCCCGAGTCCGGTATTCCGGCAGCTTCGATCCGACACAAATTCCGGGGTCCCTACCAGGCCTTCGCGAACGGGTGGACATTGTCAACTATCGCTCTGCGCCGGCGCCGAAGGCAGCGGCCTTCACTCCGGTCGGAGGTCGTTTGTTCATTGCCGTCGGCGCCGCCAGCCAGCGCGCAGCAGAAGAGGAGTCGCTCAAGGCGTGCGATGCCGATCCGTTGCGCAAAGGCGAGAATGGTTTGTGCTTCCTCTATGCCGTCGGTGACCGGATAGTTTTGCCATTGCGTCTTTCCGGACCTCTGACCGCACTGCCGACAACGCCCCCTTCCGCCTCGCTCCGGGAGACGCTGTCGGCGCGGCTGGCATCGGCGATACCCAACCTTACCGAGAAGGTCAGAGAGGAACGGGCACGCGAGTACGAAGCGGCGCATGGTCACAAGGCGCAGGCCGCCTCGCCCGAGACTGCTGGGACGTGGCGCACAGCCATGCGGCCGACTGTAGAGGATGCCGAGACAGCGGCCTTGGAACAGTGTCAGGTGTTCCACGGTCAGCCTTGCGTATTGCTGGCGGTGGACGAGACGGTGGAGCCGCTACCGCCGGGCGGCGATTGGCCGCGCCGCGACATGGCTCGTGCACGCTATGCCGGCAGCTTCGACCCGGGACAAATTCCCGGCCTCAGGCCCGTCGCCCGCCAACGCGCCGACGTCACCAATTATCGTTCCGCGCCCCCTCCCAAGGCGGCAGCGTACCACCCCGGCGGCGGCCGGATTTTCATCGTCGCCGGAGCTGCAACTCAGCATGCGGCGGAAGAGGGAGTTCTCGAGGCCTGCAATAGCGATCCGACCCGCAACAGGGCAGACGGCTCGTGCTTTCTCTACGCCGTCGGCGATCAGGTCGTTTTGCCCCGCCGCCTCCGGGAACCGCTGACTTCCGGGCCAGCCCAATGATCGCGTATGATGGACGCGAATAAAGGAGATCGGCCATGGATTTGCGCTTCACCGCGGATGAGCTGGCGTTTCGCGACGAGCTGCGCGCCTTCATCCGGGATCATTTGCCGGACGACATCTGCGAGCGGATGCGGCTCGGTTACGCGCCGCGCAAGGAGGACACGGTGCGGTGGCAACGCATCCTCAACGAGCGC
>DATEQL010000351.1:0-10078 GCA_035272665.1 Allostellaceae bacterium | reverse complement strand
GACGATGCAGAAGTATGGCCTGCCGGTCGAACACCAGGCCAAGTTTCTCGGCGGCAATGCGCGCCGCCTCTACAAGGTGCAGGCGCCGGCGAAGATCATCCGCGACCGCGTCACAGAGATCGAGCGCCCCGATTGGTGGCCGACCGAAGAAGAAATCCGCGCCGCGCTCAAGCCGGAGGCGGCGGTCACACCGCCTCTGGTCGCGAAGTCGTAAAAGTGCCGGCTCGTCGGCTCAATCAGATCTGCTGGAGCTGGTCTGCCACAGTAGCTGCCCAGCACGGCGCCCTATGACCATCGAGGTGCGCGGCTTCCCCGTTTCTGGCGCAAGTCGCTGGTCGCAACGAGCGCCGTCCTGGCGGTCTACGTCATGAAATCCGATACGATCAATTGCGTGACATTGGCAGAAGTGCCGGCGGCCCAAAAGTCGGTTATTGCCAATCTCATACAGCTCTATAAATACGATTTTTCAAAGTTCGCCCCGGTTGGATCCGATAAGGGTGAAGCTTCAGCAGACGGCCTCTTCACTTACGAAGCACTGGATTCGTATTGGCAAGAGAACGAACGTGTCCCGTTCACAATTCAAGCTGACGGCCGCCTTGCAGGCTTTGCCCTGATAAACCGGTGGTCGGCGCTCGACCGGCCGCTCGATCGATCGGTGGGCGAGTTTTTCGTTATGCGGAAGTACCGCCGGCACAGAGTGGGTTCGCGAGCTGCAAAGCTGTTGTTTGAACGTTTTAGAGGACGATGGGAGGTACCGGTGGCTTGGTACAATCCGCCGGCCCTTTCCTTCTGGCGTGCGGTGGTCCCGTCGGTGGCCGACGGACCCGTGGAAGAATGTGCGGGCGATGGCGAGCGATGGGCCGGAACAGTGCTGAGTTTCGTCACGCGTCGCTGACCGTCAAAGTGATTGAACTTAAAGATGCCCGGGTCGGCGCTCGATGTAGGGTACGGAGGAGCGGATGACGACGAAGAACTTCGCGGTGTTCGACGGCGACAGCCACGTGGTCGAGCCGCCCGCGCTGTGGGAGGAATACCTCGAACCGGAGTACCGCACGCTCGGTAAGCACGCGCTGTGGCGCCAGGAGGGCCGCACCGGCGCCTATCTGAAGGTCAACGGCGAGATCTCTCGCGATACGGGGAACCCCAACTTGCCGCGGCATGCGCTGTGGCGCCCGGCATGAGCTGGGATGCGATCGGCGAACTGGACCCGCACATCAAGACGCCCTCCTTGGGCGCCCCGGCGTAACCTGGACGCGCCTGGCGTTCGCGAGGCCGCGGAACGCGGCGTGATGATGACGCAAGACGGCTTTGAAGTGTTTGCCGCCGGCATCGCTCGGCTGCCTCGCACCATACCGCATCGATGGCGGAGCCGCTGGGTCGCCGCGCCGGCGGCCTTTTCGGTGGCTCAGCGGCCGGTGTCTCTGCTAGTGAGCAGCTTCGCGACCACCAGAAAGCAGGAATGCAGTAGCAGGCGTGCAACAACATGGCGGGTCTTGATCCGCCGTGCCGTATCGGCGGGTGGAGACCCGCTACGGATTCGCTGGCAAAGGAGCGATAGAGATGGAAATCGGGGCGGCGATCTTTTTTACCGATTATTCGATGGCGCCGACGGATTTGGCGGTGGCGCTGGAGGAGCGCGGCTTTGACTCCTTGTGGGTGGCGGAGCACTCGCACATCCCGATGACCCGACGCTTTACCCACCCCTTGGGCGAGGCGGCGCTTACCAAAGAGTACTACGACGTGATGGACCCGTTCGTGACCTTGAGTGCCGCCGCGGCCGTCACCAAAGCGCTCAAGCTCGGTACTGCGATCTGCCTCGTCATCCAACGCGACACGATTCAGACGGCAAAAGCGGTCGCCTCGCTCGACCAGATCTCCAGGGGCCGTTTTTTGTTTGGCATCGGCTGCGGCTGGAACGCCGAGGAGATGGAGGACCACGGTACCGTTTACGAGACCCGTACCTTGAAGATGCGCGAGCAGATCGAGGCGATGAAAGAGATCTGGACCAAGGACAGGGCCGAATATCACGGCAAGCTCGTCGATTTCCCCCCGATGACGACCTGGCCCAAGCTGGTGCAGAAGCCGCATCCGCCGGTTCTCGTCGGCGGCGCCTTTCGCCTCGCCGCACGCCGTGCCATCCGCTACGGCGACGGGATCCTGCCGGCCGCCCCCAGTGCGGGCTCGGGCAGCCCCGAGGAATTCATGCCGATCTGGCACCGCATGGCCGAGGAAGCAGGCCGCAGCCCACAGTCGCTGTCGGTGACTTTGGGCGGTGCGCCCGAAGATCTTGCGGTATTGAAGCGCAACCGTGATCTCGGTGTTACTCGCATGACCCTGCGCCTGCCGCCGGAAAAAGAGGACGTGATCCTGCCGATCCTCGACCGCTGGGCAAAGCTTATCCCACAGCTGCGCACATGATCCTCGCGGAGGTCGTTCTCGAAGACGGACGTGGCGGACCGGTGCCACACTCGGCGTAATCGATACACGCCGCTCCTCGATCGTCTCTCAAACCCTTATTTCCAGACGGGTCGGCAAACGCTTTCAAGCCGAGCGGCGGGGGCGCCCGGACCATCGTCGATGGTCCGGGCGCAACACGCGGCGACCCGAGATCGCCGCGTCAGGCAGCCTTGCGGCGTGCCAGGGCGTGGACGTCGGCGGTGGTCAGCGCTTTGCCACCGATCCCCCAGTCGCCGCTTTCGACTTCTTCGACCAGGCAAAGGGTGACCTGGCGCATGTTCTCGCCCTCGATCGAGACCATCGCGTCGGTCAGCTTGCTGATGATCTGGCGCTTCTGTTCCTGACTGAACACGTCCTTGATGACTTGGACTTGAATGAGTGGCATTTAATTTCTCCGTTCATCCCGATTGCTGTTCGGTGCCGCAGCGAGATTTAGCAGCCTGCCGTTCTCGCTTGGCACGCGCCATAATTGGCAACTGCGCTCCGAAAGTCTTTGAGCGGCGCTTGATTTGTCCTTGAGATAGGCCTGATTATTCCTTGAGGGCGGCTCGGGAGTCCGGGTTCGGGGCTGCAACGTGCAATTTATCTTCGCCGATCATAGGCTTGATACCGACCGACGCGAGCTCCGCCGCGGCTCCGAGCCCATCGCCGTCGAGCCGCAGGTGTTCGACCTTCTGGTTTACCTGATGCAGAACCGCGACCGCGTCGTCAGCAAGGACGACCTCATCGCCTCGGTCTGGGACGGCCGGATCGTGTCTGATTCGACCCTGACCAGCCGCATCAACGCCGCCCGAAAGGCGGTCAGCGACAGCGGCGAAGACCAAAAGCTGATCCGCACCATCGCGCGCCGGGGCTTCCGTTTCGTCGGGGCGGTGCACACGCGATCAAACGGTGACGAACCAGCCCATGCCGTCGGCCCGCAGCCGGATGAACTCCATGAGCAGTCACGCCCAGCCTTGCCGACGTCCGATCGGCCCGCCATCGCCGTACTCCCTTTCATCAACATGAGCGGCGATCCGGAGCAAGAGTATTTTTCCGATGGCATTACCGAGGATATCATCACGGGGCTGTCGAAGCTGCGCTGGTTCTTCGTAATCGCGCGAAACTCATCGTTCATCTACAAAGGCAAAGCCGTCCATATGAAGCAGGTCGCCGAGGAGCTCGGCGTCGGCTACGTGGTGGAGGGCGGCGTGCGTAAGAGCGGCGACCGCGTGCGCATCACGGTGCAGCTCAACGACGTCGCCACCGGCAGCCACGTGTGGGCCGAACGCTACGACCGCGGCCTTGTCGACGTGTTCGCGTTGCAAGACGAAATCACCGAGGCAATCGTCGCTGCGATCGAGCCGCAGCTCTATGCCACAGAAAGTTTTCGCGCCCAACGCAAGCCGCCGGACAGCATGGACGCCTGGGATTTGGTGATGCGGGCGCTGTCACATTACTGGCGGGTGACCCGGCAGGATAATGTCGTCGCGCAGGCGCTGCTGGAGAAGGCGATCGCCATTGACCCGAATTATGGCCAGGCGCTCGGAGTCCTTGCCGCCAGCTATACGTTCAGCTTCCATATGGGTTGGGCCGACAAGGCAACCACCATTCCGATCGCCGAACGCGCCGCGCTGGCGGCGATCAGGGCCGACAGCGAGGACCCCTGGGCGCATCACGTGCTTGGCTGCGTCCATCTGTTCACGCGGCGCTTCGATGACTCGCTGGCCGAGTTCGAGGTGGCGTTACGCCTAAACCCAAATTTCTCACTAGCTCAAGCCTATTACGGCCTCGCGCTGTCCTATTGCGGCCGGTGTGAAGAGGCCGACCGGGCCGTCCGCCGCGCGCTTCGTTTGAGCCCGCGCGATCCATTCTCGGCGATCTATACGGGTATTGCCGCTTATGCTCAGTTCGTCGGACGCAATTACGACGAGGCGATGCGGCTGGCGCAAGATGCGATCCGTCAGCGAGGCGATTTCGTCGGCGCCCACCGCGTGCTGACCGCCGCCGCCGGCATGGCCGGAAATACCGAGGCCGCTGCGGCCGCTCTCCGCGAGCTGCGCCGCGTGCAGCCCAACGTCTCGCTTGCCTGGATCGCGCAGCAAATGCCGATCATGCAGGGCGACGACCTGGAGCACTATTTGGAAGCCTTCCGCCGCGCGAGTTTGGACTAGCCTTGGCCGGCGACGTTGGTCAGGCCCGATCTTCGGGGTTGAGGTCAGCGACCGTCTCAAAGGTCGCAAACGCGGTAGCCCGGTTATCCACCCGATGCAGAGTTTAAACTTAACGCTCGGCTATGAGCCGTCTGATTTTTCCACTAGGCTCCCGGGTCCGAACGGCTGGTGCGGCGGGAAAGCGGATGGCGACAAAAGACTTCGCGGTGTTCGACGGTGACAGCCACGTGGTCGAGCCGCCCGCGCTGTGGGAGGAATACCTCGAACCGGAGTACCGCACGCTCGGTAAGCACGCGCTGTGGCGCCAGGAGGGCCGCACCGGCGCCTATCTGAAGGTCAACGGCGAGATCTTTCGCGATACGGGGAACCCCAACTTGCCGCGGCATGCGCTGTGGCGCCCCGGCATGAGCTGGGATGCGATCGGCGAACTGGACCCGCACATCAAGCACCCGATGAACGAGGGCGCGTGGGACCCGCAGGCCCGGCTTGCCGATATGGACGCGATGGGGGTGGACCAGACGCTGCTCTATCCGACCTGGTTCGCCGAGGGGTTTTTTCTGATGCGCGACCCCGATGTCGCCTATGCGCTGGCTCGCGCCTACAACGACTGGATCGCCGATTTCTGCAGGGCCGCACCGCGGCGGCTGTTCGCCGCCGCGATATTGCCACTGCAGAACATCGATTTTGCGCTCGAGGAATTAGAGCGCGTCGCACGGCTGCCGGCGTTCCACGCCGTCTTCATCCGGCCGATGTTTGTCGAAGACCGCTATTTGAACCATCCCTATTACGAGCCGCTGTGGGCGGAACTGGAGCGGCTCGGGATCACCGCGGCAGTGCATGCCACGCCGGGCTTGTGGAACCCGGAATGGACATCGCACGGACCGTTCTTTGAGAAGGTCAAGGACCGGCTGGCGCAGCCGGTGGTCCCCGGCGGGGGCGGCGGGCCGTTCGCCGGGGGTGCAGCCGCGAGCAACACGACCTTCAGCCGAGCGACGCCGCTCGGCCATCCGCTGGCGCCGATCCTCGCCCCCTGGCTCGACAATCACATGTTCGTCGCCGCGACCCTGATCGGGTTCACGGTCATGGAACGCTATCCGGCGATGAAAGTCGTCGTCGCCCACGGCAAGGCCTCCTGGATGCAGGAAGTCCTCGAAAAGATGGAGGCCTCGACCCGGGTGATCCCATTATTGCATCATTATCCGGTCAGCACCGAACCCGAAGAGATGTGGGAACACGGCAATGTCATGCTCGGCTTTGATGCCGAGGAACGGCTGATCCAGAAACTGCCGCAGGATTTCGCCGCCAAAGTCGTCTGGGGCTCGCGCTACCCGCACCATGATGCGACGAGTGCCTGGGATGCCATCGCCCGGTTGCGCGACGCCAATGTCCCGGAGCCGCTGATCGCCCGAATGATGGGACAGAACGCCATCGCTCAATTCGCCATCGAGCCTGTCCACGCGACGGCTGGGTAGTTTGGGGTCGATAGTCTCGAACGCGCGAGGCTCGCCAAGACCGATGGGGAGGGATCATGAAGGCCAGCACCGACCGCATCCTGACCAGCCATGCCGGCAGCCTGCCGCGCCCGGACGCGTTGATCGCAGCCTACCGGGCGCGTGAAGCGGGCGCGGCCGGCGACGATAATGTCATCGAGGAGAGGCTGCGCACAGCGGTGAGCCAAGTTGTGCACCGCCAGCGCGATCTCGGCATCGATGTTCCGGGCGACGGCGAATACGGCAAATCGATGGGGCACCGCGTCAATTACGGTGCCTGGTGGCGCTATTCGTTCCTGCGGCTGGGCGGCCTCGATCCCAATGGGCCCGGCCTCTACGAGATACCGGCGCGGCGGTCCCGTCCCGGCGAAGTGGTATTGACGAGCTTTGCCGATCGACGCGACCGCACCCGCTTTGCGGCGGCCTATGCCGACCCCGATTCCGGGGTTACCACCGGGCCGCGGCCTCCGAGCCACCCGGTGTGCGTGGCACCCTTGACCTATACCGGGCAGGAGGCGATCGCCGCCGACATCGCCCGGTTCAAGGCGGCGCTGGCGGCCGCCGAGGTCGAGGAGGGTTTCATGACCTCGATCGCCCCGGCGAGCGCCTCGCGGATCGGCAACACCTATTACAAGAGCGAGGAGGAGTTTCTCTACGCTTGCGCCGATGCGATGCGTGAGGAGTACAAGGCGATTCTCGCTGCCGGCCTCGTCCTCCAGCTCGACGATCCGGCGATCGCCGAGAATTGGGACCAGATCAATCCCGAGCCCACCGTCGAAGACTACCGGAAATTCACGGCGGTCCGGGTCGAGGCGCTCAATTACGCGATCCGCGGCCTGCCGCAGGACCGCATCCGCTTTCATCTCTGCTGGGGCAGCTGGCATGGCCCGCATACGACCGACATCGCGATGCGCGACATTGTCGAAACCATGCTGGCGATCGACGCCCGGGCCTACTCGTTCGAGGCCGGGAATGTCCGGCACGAGCATGAATGGAAGGTCTGGCAGGACGTCAAATTGCCCGACGGCAAGCTGATCCTGCCCGGGGTCGTCAGCCATGCCACCAACGTCGTCGAGCATCCCGAACTCGTCGCCGACCGTATTCTGCGCTTCGCCGGCCTCGTTGGTCGGGAGCGGGTCATCGCCTCGACCGATTGCGGGCTCGGCGGCCGCGTTCACCCGGACATCGCCTGGGCTAAGCTCGATGCGCTGGCCCAAGGGGCGGCACTGGCCAGTCGCCAGCTCTGGGGGGCCGGGTCATGAGAAGCAGCTCCGACCATATCCTGACCAGCCATGTCGGGAGCCTGCCGCGCCCCGACGAACTGATCGAGGCCAACCGCGCCCATGAGACCGGCGAGGCGACCGACGAGCGCGCCTTTCAGCACACACTTCGCGCGGCGGTGGGAGACGTCGTGCGTCGTCAGAAGGGACTCGGCATTGAGGTGCCGAGCGACGGTGAGTTCGGCAAGTCGGTCGGGCACCGGATCAATTACGGCGCATGGTGGAACTACGCGTTTCAGCGCCTGGGCGGGCTCGAGCTCGGCGGGCCTAGCTTGGACCACATGACGCCGCGTTCCGCCCGCCCCGGTGAGATCGTGCTGACCAATGCCGCTCACCGGCGAGATCGCGTGCGGTTTGCTGCGGCCTATGCGGACCCCGTCTCGGGCGTTTTTATGGGGCCGCGGCCGGCGACGGGGCCGGTCTGCGTTGGTCCGATGACCTATACCGGGCAGGACGCGATCAAGACAGACATCGCCAACTTCAAGGCGGCGCTGGCCGCGGCCGGGGTCGAAGAGGGGTTCATGACCGCCGTCGCTCCGGGCAGCGCCTACCGAATTCCCAATACGTACTACAACAGCGACGAGGAGTTCCTTTACGCCTGCGCCGAGGCGATGCGCGAGGAGTACAGGGCGATCCTCGATGCCGGGCTCATCCTCCAGCTCGACGATCCGGCGACCGCGACCGGCTGGGACATGATCGATCCCGAGCCCAGTATCGAGGACTACAAGAAATTCACGATGGTCCGGGTCGAAGCGCTGAACCACGCGCTGCGCGGCCTGCCACAGGACAGGATCCGCTTTCACCTGTGCTGGGGCAGCTGGCACGGGCCGCACACGACCGACATTCCGATGCGCGACATCGTCGATGTCATGCTGGCGGTCAATGCCGGCGCCTATTCGTTCGAAGCCGGCAATGTCCGCCACGAGCACGAGTGGAAGGTGTGGCGGGACGTCAAATTGCCCGATGACAAGATCATCCTGCCGGGGGTCGTCAGCCACGCGACCAATGTCGTCGAGCACCCCGAGCTCGTCGCCGAGCGCATTGCGCGCTTTGCCGATCTGGTCGGCCGGGAGCGGGTCATCGTCTCGACCGATTGCGGGCTCGGCGGCCGCGTCCACCCCGACATCGCCTGGGCCAAGCTCGACGCGCTGGCGCAGGGTGCGGCACTCGCCACACAGCAACTCTGGCCGTAACCTATCGCCATCCCGGCGAAAGAGCGTGTGAAGCAATCGGGATCGAAGTGCGGTAGGTAAATATTGTTTCTCGCTGTCCCGGCGTACGCCGGGACCCATCTCACCACCGCTCGGGAGCTTTCAAGCAATGGCAACGCCGTACGGAATCCGCAAGATTCGTGCGGCGGGCCGGATGGGCCCCGGCTTTCGCCAGGGAGACGAGAGAGTGAACGGCGGTAGAATCCTTTCACACGC
Source organism: Allostellaceae bacterium (assembly GCA_035272665.1). Taxonomy (GTDB): domain Bacteria; phylum Pseudomonadota; class Alphaproteobacteria; order ATCC43930; family CGMCC-115725; genus AP-15. The sequence goes on along the minus strand of DATEQL010000351.1, from coordinate 1,271 downwards.
TCGAACCGCCGGGTGACAAGCACAAAGGCAGATCATGAGAACCAGCACCGACCGTATCCTGACCAGCCATGCCGGCAGCCTGCCGCGCCCCGACGATCTGATCGAGGCGAACCGGGCCCGCGAGGCCGGCGGGACGACCGGCGAGCACGAATTCCAGCAGAGGCTTCGCGCGGCAGTCGGCGATGTCGTGCGCCATCAGAGGGATCTCGGCATCGACATCCCGGGCGACGGCGAGTTTGGCAAGTCGATGGGGCAGCGCGTTAATTACGGCGCGGGGCGCAGTTACTCGTTCCAGCGTCTGGGCGGGCTCGCGTTCGGCGGGCCCAGCCAATACGATGTGACGCCTCGCCGGTCCCGCCCCGGCGAGGTCGTGCTGAGCAATTTCGCCGATCGCCGCGATCGAGCGCGTTTTGCGTCGGTTTATGGCGACCCTGATTCCGGGACGTCGATCGGGCCCCGGCCTGCCGCCCCGACCTGCGTCGGACCGCTGACCTATATCGGGCACGACGCGATCAAATCCGATATCGCCAACTTCAAGGCCGCACTCGCCGCCGCCGGGGTCGAGGAGGGCTTTATGACCTCGATCGGACCCGGCAGCTGCTCGCGGATCGGCAATGCCTATTACAAGAGCGACGAGGAATTCGTCTATGCCTGCGCCGAGGCGATGCGCGACGAATACAAGGCGATCCTCGATGCCGGGCTCGTGCTGCAGTTCGACGATCCGGCAATCGCCGAAAACTGGGATCTGGTCAACCCCGAGCCCACCGTCGAAGACTACAAGAAATTTACGATGGTCCGGGTCGAGGCGCTCAATCATGCGATCCGCGGCCTTGCCCAGGACCGTATCCGCTTTCATCTGTGCTGGGGCAGCTGGCACGGCCCGCATACGACCGACATTCCGATGCGCGACATCGTCGAGGTCATGTTGGCGATCAACGCCCGGGCCTATTCGTTCGAGTCCGGCAATGTCCGCCATGAGCACGAGTGGAAGGTCTGGCAGGACGTCAAATTGCCCGACGGGAAAATCATCCTGCCCGGGGTCGTCAGCCACGCTACCAATGTCGTCGAGCACCCGGAACTGGTCGCGGAGCGCATCCGGCGCTTTGCCAACCTAGTCGGCCGCGAGCGGGTCATCGCCTCGACCGATTGCGGTCTCGGCGGTCGCGTCCACCCCGATATCGCCTGGGCCAAGCTCGAAGCATTGGCGCAAGGTGCGGCACTCGCCAGCCGCCAGCTCTGGCGGTAAATCCGATTTAGCGGCGGGGCGGCCG
>DATEQL010000350.1:0-6245 GCA_035272665.1 Allostellaceae bacterium | reverse complement strand
CCCCTTCGTCGCGCAACTGTTGCCGGCGCCCCTCGCCGCCATCGACCCGGCCGAGCGTCTCGGGATCGACGTGTCATCGTTGCGCACGGTCGAGGAATTCCGGCAGGTGCTGCCCACCGTTCTGGCGGCTATAGCGCGCGGGGAGATCGCCCCCGCCGAGGGCGCACGCATCGCGCGGCGGGTGCGTGCGCGGCTGCGCGCGGTCCGGCGCCTCGCACGGTTGGAGGGCTGGCTGAAGAAGGAGGGATCAGGCGATCGTCCGAGCGTGACGCGGGTGGCCCCGGCGGAAGGCCTGGGGTAAACCCGTCGTGCTGGCCACAGAACGAATGGCGGGTTTTGCTTCCGCTCCACCCGCCCTACGAACTCGAATCGAAACGCAATTTGCGGGTAGAGCGAGAGCCTAGATCCGCGGCACCTCACGCATCCTCAATCATCGTGAGGTGGAACCATGGCCAGCCGTATCGGCAACAAGACTTATGGGACGGTCAACGTCGACAAGCAGAAGGAGATGAGCGGCCTGGAGTTTGTCCAAGGTCTGGCAGACGGGACATTACCCCTCAATACGATCGCCCGGACCTTGGGATACGACGTCACCGAGGCGGAAAGCGGGCGCGTCGTCGTTACCGCGGAGCCGAGTGAGGTTCATCTCAATCCTGCCGGCACCGTGCACGGCGGCCTCGCGGCAACGATACTCGACAGTTGCATGGGACTCGCGATCCAATCGACTTTGGAGAAGGGCGTCGGCTCGACGACGCTTGAATTCAAGATTTCATTTGTTCGGCCGATCACGCCGGAAACCGGGCCGATCAGGGCCGAGGGCACCGTGATCAACCGCGGCCGGCGGGTCGGCACCGCGGAAGGACGCGTCACCGACGGCAAGGGACGATTGCTGGTCCACGGCACGACGATTTTCGAGAGCTAGCTGTTCGAGGCGGAAATTCACCGGAGTGTCGGTTCGGTTGACGGGCGGGGCCAAGTCTCATTAGACCCTGCCTCAAATCTCGGCATGGTGGACGACATGAGCGATGCGGAACTGACGGACGGCTTTCATCTGGTGGTGGAGGCGCTGAAGCTGAACGGGATCGACACGATCTATGGCGTGGCCGGGATTCCCATTACGGATTTGCTGCGGTTGGCGCAGGCGGAGGGGATCCGTTACCTGGGCTTCCGGCACGAGCAGTCGGCCGGGAACGCGGCTGCGATCGCCGGGTATCTGACCCAGAAGCCGGGCATCTGCATGACGGTATCGGCCCCCGGCTTTCTGAACGGGCTGGTCGCCTTGGCCAATGCGACGACCAACTGCTTCCCGATGATCATGATCAGCGGGTCGAGCGACCGGGCGATCGTCGATCTCGAGCAGGGCGATTACGAAGAGCTCGACCAGCTGAATGCCGCAAGGCCGTATGCCAAGGCGGCCTACCGCATCAACCGCCCGCAAGACATCGGCATCGGCATTGCGCGGGCGATCCGCGCCGCCGCCTCGGGGCGTCCGGGCGGCGTCTATCTCGACCTGACGGCCGAGGTGCTCGGCTCGGCTCTCGACGTGGAAACGGCGAAGAAATCGCTGGTCAAGGTCGTCGATCCGGCGCCACCGCAGCCTCCCGCACCGGAAGCGGTCGCGCGCGCCATCGAATTGCTGGCGACGGCGCAACGCCCTCTCGTGATCCTCGGCAAGGGTGCTGCCTATGCGCGCGCGGACGAGGAGGTTCGGTCATTTATCGAGACGACGGGCATTCCGTTCCTGCCGATGTCGATGGCCAAGGGGCTCTTGCCCGACGACCATCCGCAATCGGCGGCCGCCGCCCGCTCCTATGCGATCGGCAACGCCGATGTCGTGATGCTGGCCGGAGCGCGCCTCAACTGGCTGCTGTCTCACGGCCGGCCGCCGCTGTGGTCTGAGAACACGCGGTTTGTACAAATCGACATCTCGCCGACCGAGATCGACAGCAACCGGGCGATCGCCGCACCGGTCGTCGGCGACATCAAGTCCGTTTTTTCGGCGTTCAACGCCGCCCTCGAGTCGGGACAGGTCAAGCGTCAGACGGCGTGGATGGACGAGATCGGCAAGCGCAAGCAGCAGAATGTCGAACGCATGGCCGCACGCCTCAACGCCGATCCGAGCCCGATGAACTTCTCGTCCGCATTGCGCGCGGTTCGTAATGCGCTCGCCACCCAGCCGGATGTCTATGTTGTCAACGAAGGCGCCAACACGCTCGATTTCGGCCGCAACATCATCGACATGAACAAGCCCCGCCACCGGCTCGACAGCGGCACCTGGGGTGTCATGGGTATCGGCATGGGCTATGCCATTGGCGCGGCCGCGGTGACCGGCAAGCCCGTTGTCGCCATCGAGGGCGATAGCGCCTTCGGCTTCAGCGGCATGGAGATCGAGACGATCTGCCGCTACCAGCTGCCGGTGACAACGGTCATCTTCAACAACAACGGTGTCTACCGCGGCGACGCGCCCGGCAGCGCCTACTCGCCGACCGGCCTGATGCGGGACGCGCGCTACGAGAAAATCATCGAGGCATTCGGCGGAGCCGGCTACCACGTCACCGACACGCCGAGCCTCACCAAGGCTTTGAGCGATGCGCTCGCGTCACGAAAGCCTGCGCTGATCAACGCCGTCATCGACCCGACGGCGGGCACCGAGAGCGGGCACATCCAGAGCCTAAATCCAAGGAGTGCGGTCGCCCAGAAGAAATGAAATCGGATGTCCGCCAGAACCCGCCGGCACCGAAAGCATGATGCCGGAGACGGCACGCGCCGGTACCGTTGCAGCCGCGCCGCCCGCAGCGGTCGCAATCCAGCAGCACGGCTCGGCGTTCGAGGTGCTGCGCGTCTTTCTCCGCCTCGGGCTGACCTCGTTCGGCGGCCCGGTTGCGCATCTCGGCTATTTCCGGGCCGAATTCGTCGTGCGGCGCCGCTGGCTCGACGAGCCGGCATTTGCCGACATCGTGGCACTCTGCCAATTCCTGCCCGGACCGGCGAGCAGCCAGGTCGGGATCAGTCTGGGCATCTTGCGCGCCGGGATGCCGGGAGCCTTTGCCGCGTGGCTCGGCTTTACCGGCCCATCCGCGCTGGCGATGATCCTCTTCGGCTATGGCGTGACGGCGTTCGGCGATCTTTCCCACGCCGCCTGGCTGCACGGGCTGAAGATCGTCGCCGTGGCGGTGGTCGCGCAGGCGGTGTGGGGCATGGCGCGAAGCCTGTGCCCCGACCGTGAACCGGCTACGATCGCGGTCGGAGCATCGATATTGGCGCTCGCGGTTCCGTCGGCCTGGGGTCAAATCGGTGCGATCGTCGCCGGTGGGCTGATCGGCTGGGCCTTGCTGCGGGACGGCATGGCATCGCAGCCGGGGGCGGGGATAGCGGTTCATCTGCCGCGCGCCTGGTCGGTGGCCGCCGCCGTTGCCTTCTTCGTGCTGCTGATCGGTCTGCCCCCGCTCGCCGCGGCGGTGCCGTCGCACACCATCGCGCTGATCGATTCATTTTACCGCTCGGGCTCGCTCGTCTTCGGCGGCGGCCACGTCGTCTTGCCGCTGCTCCAGACGGCGGTGGTGCCGCCGGGGTGGGTGACCAACGACACCTTTCTCGCCGGCTACGGTGCCGCGCAGGCGGTACCGGGTCCACTGTTCACCTTTTCAGCCTACCTCGGCACGGTCATGGGACCCGCACCCGACGGCTGGGTGGGGGGCCTGATCTGTCTCGCGGCCATCTTCCTGCCGTCGTTTCTGCTGCTGATCGGGGCGTTGCCGTTTTGGGATACCCTGCGGCGGCGGCCGGCGGTGCAATCGGGGTTGCGCGGCGTCAACGCGGCGGTGGTTGGCCTTTTGCTCGCGGCACTCTACAAGCCGGTATGGACGAGCGCGATCTTCGCCCCGGCAGATTTCGCGATCGGCATCGTGGCCTTCTTGCTGTTGGCGCTGTGGGCGGCGCCGCCGTGGCTCGTGGTGATCCTTGGTGCGGTGGCGGCAACGGTTGTGCAGAGCATTCCCGGATTCGCGAGGGCTAGTTGACCCGGCTGCCGCCAATATTGCTTGTTCTGTGTCTTTTGCTCATCGGGGCACCGGGTGCGCATGGTGGGGCACCCGACACGGTGTTTCTCGAAGAGCTAACTTGGACCGAACTTCGCGACCTGATCCGCTCCGGCACCACGACGATCATCATACCGATCGGCGGGACCGAGCAGAACGGCCCTCACATGGCGCTGGGTAAACACAACCTGAGGGTGCGTATGCTGTCCGAAAAGATCGCACGATCGCTCGGCAATGCGCTGGTGGCACCGGTAATCGCCTACGTGCCCGAAGGCAGCATCAATCCGCCGACGGAGCACATGCGTTTTCCCGGTACGATCACCGTCCCCGACGATGTCTTCGAGAAGACGATCGAGTCGGCGGCGCGCAGTTTCCAGCACGCCGGCTTCCGCGACATCGTCTTTCTCGGCGACCACGGCGGCTATCAGCGGGACGAAAAGGCCGTCGCCGAGCGGCTCGATCGGGAGTGGGCGACGACACCCGTCCGCGCCCACGCCATCGAGGAGTACTACCGCGCCGGTGAGGCCGAATTCGCTCAGCTGCTGAAGAGCAAGGGCTATCGCGAGGACGAGATCGGCACCCATGCCGGTCTCGCCGACACCTCGCTGACGCTCGCGGTCGACCCCCGTCTGGTCCGCGCCGATCGCCTGCGGGCGGGCGAGGGCGTGCATGGGGATCCGCGTCGATCAAATACCGAACTCGGTCAGCTCGGTGTGGATCTGATCGTGACGCGGACGGTGGACGCCATTAGAAAGGCCGTCGCCCAGCACTGAGGTCAGATATTCGGAGGTCGTGGTGCGGCAGCACATTGGTGGTTGGTTGGGCGCAGCCCTGTGGCTTGTCCCGGTGCTCGGGCTGTGCGGCTGGGCGAGCGTCTCGGCCCTACCGCCGTCCGGCCGGGCAGCCGTCGCCGATGTGCTTTGCGCGGCGGGCCTGCCCGGCCTTGGCACGGTGCGGTCCGCACCAGCGTTGCTGCGACAAGTTCGCGCGGGTCCCGTCGAGACCGTGTCGGGCATGCCGCCGGTCGTGGACCTGAGCAATCTCTACAGCGAAGCCGGGGCGGGCAAGTTGAGCCCAGGGGTTCAGGGAGCGCTGCCCCGCGTTTACGTGCCGAACCTGCAGTCGAACGATGTCTATGTGATCGATCCGGCAACGCTCGCGGTCATCGATCGCTACAAAGTCGGGTCGATCCCGCAGCACGTCGTCCCGTCATGGGATCTGCAGACCCTCTGGGTGGCCAACAACGGCACCCGCCGCAGATATGGCAGCCTGACGCCGATCGACCCCAAGACCGGCAAACCCGGCCAAGCCATTCCGGTGGACGACCCCTACAACCTCTATTTCACGCCCGACGGCAAGTCGGCAATCGCGGTTGCCGAGAGGCGCAAGCGGCTCGACTTTCGGGACCCGCACACGATGGCTCTGCAGCAGTCGATTGCCGCTCCGGGCTGCTCCGGCATCAATCACGCCGATTTCTCGATCGACGGACGGTACGCGATCTTTACTTGCGAGTTCCGGGGCGGCGGTCTGGTCAAGATCGATCTCGTCAACCACCAGGTGCTCGGCTATCTGAGGCTCGCGAAGCGGGGGATGCCCCAGGACATCCGCATCTCGCCCGACGGTGCGGTCTTCTATGTTGCCGACATGCATGCGGACGGCGTGTACCTCGTGGATGGCGATACGTTCACCCAAGCCGACTTCATTCCGACCGGCATCGGCACGCACGGGCTTTATCCGAGCCGCGATGGAACCAAGCTTTATGTCGACAACCGTGGCTCTCACAAGATCCACGGGCCGCCGCACGGCCCGGGTAGCATCGCGGTGATCGATTTCGCGACCCGCAAGGTCGAAAAGACCTGGCCGATCCCGGGGGGCGGCAGCCCCGACATGGGGAACGTGACCGCCGACGGGAAGCAGCTGTGGCTCTCGGGGCGCTTCGACAATGTCGTCTATGTCATCGACACGGGGACAGGCGGGATCAGGAGCATCCCGGTCGGCCGCGAGCCGCATGGCCTCACGGTCTGGCCTCAACCGGGCCGCTACTCGCTCGGGCATACCGGGAATATGCGCTAGCAGCCTGTCGGACTTAGGTGGAGGTTAGCCCATAATGTGGTAGGGTTGATTGGTTGGGGGCACCAGGGGCGGTGGGAGGATGAGCAATTTTCGCCAAGTGGACCGGCAGACGGGGTTTTTGCTGCCGCCATCGGT
>DATEQL010000349.1:0-2316 GCA_035272665.1 Allostellaceae bacterium | reverse complement strand
CCAGCGGCAGGGCCAGTCGGCCACCCTTTCGAGCGCGAAGGCGGCGAGCGCAGCATCGAGCAGCGGCGCTCGGCGGCGCACATCGACACCGCGCAGCGCGGCCCAGAAAGCCAACGTCTCGCGCGGGGTCAACCCCGGCTTGACGCCATCCTGATGACCGACGTAGTGCAGCCGCGCGCGATGCCCGGCGACGTCATCGGCGAGCGGTGCGGACCCCCAGGCGAGCCGGCCGGCAGCCGCCCCGATCAAGCCGGCGAGGAGGCGCAGCAGGCTGGTTTTGCCGCTGCCATTAGCACCGGTCAGCACCAGCGCGCCGCCCGCCGGCAAGCGGAACGAGACCCCGGCAAAGATCAGGCGCTCGCCCCGGCGGCAGGCGAGATCCTCGGCGATCAGATCGCCGGCAGGGTCGGTTACCGGCAACGACCCCGACACGCCCCTCACCCTCGCGCCCCGACGGAACAAGTCCGCGAGCTGAAGGCCCACGGCGCGGCAGGCCCTTCCCTCGCCCCGCTCGCAGGGCGAGGGTCGGGGTGAAACTCCCCGCACGCCGGCGTGCGCCACCAGGCATGGAAACGGCCTACCGCTTTTGTGTCATTCCGGGGCGCGGGCTTCGCGCGCGAACCCGGAAACCATGAACACGGGCCTGCGAGAGTTGAGCACAAGCCGGTGTTCATGGGTTCCGGGCCCGGCCCTGACGGGCCCTCCCGGAACGACGATCTTGCCATTGAAACGATTGGGTTTTTCGCCTCAATTTTGATGGCAGGGGCAGATAAAAAAAGCGGCTCCGGAGGGGGAACACCGGAGCCGCGTGGACATCGGTCGAATTGCTCGACCGTGTACGAGGTTTGGGGGACAAACCTGTAAGGTAAAACCTTACGCATACAATATAGGGGGGTCGATTGGGACTTCTATTTGAAAAAAGTGTGACGATTTGGTGAATTTCTATTAAACTTTGCGTCGATCCTCGATGAGTTTCCCGTCCTCGGGCAGGCTTCCCGGCGGCATGCGGCTCACCGTCCCGCGCAATTTCGTCACAATCTGAACTGTCTCGGCGATCCGCGCCTCCTCCTCGGCCGGCTCGCCGATTTCGACCAACAATGTCATCTCGTCGGCGGCGGCCGGCCGCTCCACGACGAGCCGGGCGCGGCGGATCGATTTGTGCCGGCGCAGGATCTCCGCCACCTGCTCGGGGTGTACGAACATGCCGCGCACCTTAGTCGTCTGGTCGGCGCGACCGAGCCATCCCTTGATCCGGTGGTTGGTCCGGCCGCACCGGCTGGAGCCGGGCAGCAACGCCGAGAGATCGCCCGTAGCGAAGCGGATCAGCGGATATTCGGGCGTCAAGGTCGTGACGACGACCTCGCCGACTTCGCCCGGGGCCACGGGGTCGCCGGTGCCGGGAGCAACGATCTCCAGGATGATCCCCTCGTCGAGCATCATGCCCGGGCATACCTCGCCGTCGGGACCCACGCTCTCATAGGCGATGATCCCGATATCGGCAGTGCCGTAGGACTGCAGGACGCTGAGGCCGCGGCCGCGCAATTCGGCGCGCAGCGTCCCCGGCAGGGCCTCGGCCCCGACCAGCGCCTTGCGCAAGGAGGAGACATCGCTTCCCTCGCTCGCCGCCCGATCGAGCAGGATCTTCAGAAACGACGGTGTGCCCACGTAACCAACCGGCTTCAGGTCGGCGATCGTGCGCAGCTGCTGCTCGGTCTGGCCGATGCCGGCCGGAATGACCGGGCAGCCGAGTGTCTCGGCGGCACTTTCCACCATCGCTCCCGCCGGGGTCATGTGATAGGAGAACGTGTTGTGCACGAGATCACCGGCGCGGAACCCGGCGGCAAACAGCGCGCGGGCGAACCGCCCGAAATCCGGGCGCTTGGCTTCTGGCTCGTAGATCGGTCCGGGCGAAACAAAGACCCGGCGCAGCGCCGAAACCGGCACCGCAGCGAACCCGCCGAAGGGTGGCTCCCGCCGCTGCAGCTCGATCAAATCGGATTTGCGCGTCAGCGGCAGCTCGGCCAAGGCCCGCCGATCGGCGACCGCCTCGGGCTGGGTTGCCGCGAAGAGACGGCGATAGGCCGGTGCCTTCTCCTTCGCCGCGGCGATGATCCGCGGCAGCGCCGCCATCAAACTCGCCTCGCGCTCGCCGGGATCACGCGTTTCGAGCGCATCGTAGAACGGTGTTTCCACGCGAAAAGCCTCCTTGCCGGCGGCGGCTCGGCCAGTCTGCCTCCGATCGCGCTAAAGCATCAAGCCATCAAGCGCCCTTCCGGCCCCCACCCTAACCCTCCCCCGCTTGCGGGGGAGGTAAAG